>PMKA01000512.1 GCA_003157575.1 Opitutia bacterium | reverse complement strand
CTCGGCCTTCTTGGCGGCGGACGCGGCGCCGCGTTTGCGCAGGATCGTGATGGCCTCGTCGACGTTTCCGTTGGCCTCGGTGAGGGCTTTTTTGCAGTCGAGCAGTCCCGCGCCGGTCTTTTCGCGCAGGTCGCCGACCATTTGTGCTGTGATGATTGTGCTCATGTCGTTTGAGACTGAAATTACACTGGAGGAAATGACTGTGGATCCGGGCTTCCGGACTTGAATCCTGAACAGCCCGGAAGGCGGCGCAAGGCTGCCTCCGGGCGCGAAGGCCGGCGCTTATTCGTCGGCCTGTTTTACGGCGCGAACGGGCTTCTTCTTCGCTGCGATCTTGCCCGTCGGCTCGGCGATCGCCACGGCCCCTTCCTCAAGCACGGCGATGTCCTTGATGTTCGCAGGCAGATCGATCTTCTCCAGGTCGACCTCGGCCCCGGCAGGAGCGTCGACCACCGCCTCGGCGGGAGCGCCGACCGCGGCCGCCATCGCCGCCGATGCGGCCTTGACGTCAGCCGTGCCATGGGCCGCCCGGCGGCTTTCACGCTCGGCGAGACCCTTCTGGATCGCCTCGACAATCGTCTCGACGATGATGCGGATCGATTTGCCCGCATCGTCGTTTCCAGGGATAGGATGCGTGACTTTGGTGGGATCGGAATTCGTGTCGACAAGCGCCACGCAGGGGATGCCGCAGCGTTTTGCCTCGGCGACGGCGATGTCCTCGTAATTGATGTCGACGACGAACAGCGCACCCGGAAGCTCGGGCATCTCCAGGATGCCGTCGAAATTGCGTTGCATGCGCGCCATCTCGCGCTTGACGGCCGACTCCTCCTTCTTCGGAAGCTTCGCCATCTCGCCGCTGGTCTCCATCTGCTGGTAGGTCTTGTACTTGGCGACGGAGCGCTTGATCGTTGCGAAATTGGTCAGCGTCCCGCCGAGCCAGCGGTTGACGCAATAGGGCATTCCGGTCGCCGCAGCAGCCTCGCGCACAATTTCCTGCGCCTGCCGCTTTGTTCCGACGAGCAGCACAATGCCGCCGTCAGCAACGCGATTCTCGATGAAGTCACACGCCTGCTGGAGGGCGACGTGTGTCTTGCCGAGGTCGATAATGGAGACGCCCTGACGGTGGTCGAAAATGTAGGGCTTTGAGCGCGGATTCCAGCGCCTGGTCTGGTGCCCGNNTGCCCGAAATGCACGCCGGCATCGAGCAGGTCTTTTACGGTGACGTTCATGGTGATCTATGTATCTTCCGACACACAGGTCGGCCGGATGGCCGCCTTGCGATCGAGTTTGATGTTTTGATTGCGGGAGGATGGCTTACCCTCGCCCGACGGGCGGAGGCTGCCAAAGAACGGGAAAAGGGTTAAAACACTCCACATCGCCTCCGTTGGCAAGCGGGAAACTGCGTTTGACACAACCCCGACAGGCTCCCCGGTCACCGGACGCGGTTGCGGGGATGGTAGCGCGCGTGCTCGGCGAGACGGCGGTCGGGCGTGACCGCCGTGTAGATCTGCGTGGTGGCGATGCTCGCGTGTCCGAGCATCTCCTGGATCGCGCGCAGGTCGGCCCCGCCGCTGAGCAGGTGCGTGGCAAACGAGTGCCGCAGCAGGTGGGGCTTCACCGGCTTTTCGATGCCCGCGCGCTTCGCATATTTCTTGATCAAAACCCAGAGCATCTTCCGTGAGATCGCCGTGCCGCGCTCGCTGAGGAAAAGCTGGCTGCCGGTGCGCGGCTTCACGAAATGCCGGCGCGCCGCGTTCACGTAGCCGAGGAGAGCGGCACACGCCCTTGTTCCCACCGGCACGACGCGTTCCTTCCCGCCCTTTCCGAAGACGCGGACGAAACCGTGGTCCAGATCGACCTGCTGGAGGGTCAGCCCCGCGAGCTCCGAAACCCGGAGCCCGCTCGAATAGAAAAACTCCAGGATCGCCCGGTCCCGCATCGCATGCGCGTCGCCGCCCACGGGCGCGGCGAGAAGACGCTCCACTTCCCCGACCGTGAGCGTGCCGGGGATCCGGCGCACCAGCTTCGGTCCGGTCAGGAGTTCCGTAAAGTCGGCGGCGCACCGACGCTCCCGCACGAGATAACGTGCGAACGTGCGCAGGGCGGTGAGCTTGCGCGCGAGACTGCTGACTGCGAACTCCTGCTCGCTCAGCGAGTAGATCCAGTCGGAGAGCCGGGCCGGCGCGACGTCCGTCCAGCGACACACGCCCCGGCGGGCAATGAAGCGGGCGCATTGACGGAGATCGCTCTCGTACGCTGACACCGTGTGCCGCGAGAGTCCGCGCTCCAGCTCGATAAATCCGATGAAGCCGTCGATTTCGTCGACCATCCCGGCGGGCAATTCGCCGGCGGCAACGGCGGAAGACGTTCCTGCGCCAGCCTGCGCAAGGTCGTTGCGGGCGGTCCCGCCCCGGCTTTCATTTCTGGCCGGGTCTCGTTTCATCTTCTGACCGGGCGTCAATAACGACGGCGGCGGGGTCCCGGAGGAGGAGGCGCAGATTCGCGCACACGATAGGTGATGCGCGCCTTCTCGAGATCGTAGGGACTCATCTCCATCTTCACCCGGTCCCCCGAGGCGATCTTGATGAAATGTTTCCGGAGCTTGCCCGAGATATGCGCCAGGACCGTGTGGCCGTTGGACAATTCCACCCTGAACATTGTGCCGGGCAGGACGGTGACGACCTTCCCTTCGACTTCGATCGATTTTCCGTCAGACATACTTGGCGCGGCAGGTGCCGGGAGAGAAATTACACATAGATGCGTTTATCAATAAAAGACAGTTGTAAGTGAGTTAGGCCGCCCGTAAGTCAAGGTTTTATGTCGGAGCCCAAACTCGACTGCCCCTTCCCAAAGGTCTTTCCTTCACAGTTTCTTCGGGATGACATCTTCTTCATGTCGCTCGCCTATAACCAGGCGATCGATGCCTGGCGCGACGACGAGGTTCCGGTCGGCGCGATCATTGAACATGGAGGCGAGGTGATCGCGTCAGCGCACAACCAAGTTGACGGCAGCCTGGATCCGACGGCGCACGCCGAGATTCTCGCAATGACGAAGGCCGCGCGGGCCATCGGGGACTGGCGCCTGACCGGGGCTACGCTTTACGTCACCAAGGAGCCCTGCCCGATGTGCTCCGGTGCGGCCCTGATGGGGCGGTTCAAGCGCGTCGTGTACGCCGTTGGCGACCCGAAGATGGGCTGCCTCGGCGGGGCAACCGACCTCAACGCCCTGCCCCGGGTAAACCACCACATCGAAATCTCCGGCGGCGTTTTCGAAGAGGAATGCCGCGAACTCCTGCAGGCGTACTTCCGGCTCAAGCGCCTGGACAAGGAATGATCGCCATTCACCGGCCGGCTGAGTGGACGCGGCCGCCGGATTTCGTGCCCGGCAAGTTGACGCAAATGAAAACTGGCGCAGTTTAGAGCCAGACAACTCCAACCTGCACAATACCATGGCCTACGAACTTCCGAAACTCGACTACGCTTTCAACGCCCTGGAGCCGCACATCGATGCGCGCACCATGGAGATTCATCTCACAAAACACCATCAGGCCTACATAAACAACGCCAACAACGCGTTGAAGGAACACCCGGCCCTGGCGGCGCTCGAAGTCGATCAGCTCATCGCCGACCTCGGCAAGGTTCCGGAGGCGATCCGCGGCGTGCTTCGCAACAACGGCGGCGGCCACAGCAACCACACGTTCTTCTGGAAGATCCTCGGTCCGGGGAAAGGCGGTTCGCCGAAGGGCCCGCTGGCTGACGCAATCAAAGGCGCCTTTGGGAGTTTCGACAAGTTCAAGGAGGACTTCGGCAAGGCCGCGATTGGACGTTTTGGAAGCGGCTGGGCGTGGCTCGTGGTGACTCCCGAAAAGAGGCTTGCCGTGGGTTCGACAGCCAACCAGGACAGTCCGCTCATGGGCAAGGCCGTCGCAGGCATCGAGGGCAGGCCGGTCATCGGGATCGATGTTTGGGAGCACGCCTACTATCTCAATTACCAGAACCGCCGTCCGGATTACGTCGCCGCATTCTGGAACCTGGTCAACTGGGACGCTGCTGCTGCAAATTTCGAGGCGTCGTTGAAATAGCGCGCGCCGCTCACCTCAGCCCGTTCGATATCCCCCGGGGCCACATTTGTGGCTGCGCTTGCCGTGGCACTATCCTGTAGGGAAGCGTAACGACGGAAACAAGTTCGGAGCATGGAGGGCAAAGCCCGACAGGCTCCTCCTAATCGGGGTCGACCATGTGGAACTTGATGTTCCAGGTGCCGGACTTGCCGTCGGGCGTCGGCCCGATCGTCCCCATGCGCATGAACGCCTCGATGCAGGACTGGTCGAACGCCGCATTCCCGGAGGAGCGATCGACGTGGACGTTTGAGATCGTGCCGTCGGCCCCGATCACGCACTCGACATCGGCTGAAAGAAGATCCGAGAGGCCGAGCGGCTTCTGGTGGTTCTGCCGCAGCGCCGCGACCAGGCGCGAGGTGTAGGCCTCCATCGCGGAATGCTGGGCCGCTGTCAGCGCCTTCCCTCCCCCGCCTCCGTGCGAGCGCGAGGATCCTCCGACGACGCCGTCGGGAATCCCATGGGTCTTGAGCTGCGGCGCCTTCGCCCCCGTCCCGCCGCCACCAGACTGTTTTGAAGGAGCCGGCTTGGGATGCTTCGCAACAAAATCCCTGTAGGAGATCTTCGCATCGTTCTTGCCGGACGTCTTCGAGTCGGCCTTCGAAAGCGTCTTCGTATCCGGTTTCGTAAACGTATCGGGTTTCGAAAGCGTCTTCGCATCCGGCTTCGGGGGCGTTTTCGGGACGGGCTTCGTTTCCGGCCGCACTGCAGGCTCGGGTTCCGCCGCGACCGGCTCCGACTTCGCCGGAGTCTCATGGATTTTGACGTCGACCTTGCCATCCTCGCTCCCGAGCGCGGGCGCCTCGGTCGCCGTCAGGTCGGTGGGCGGTCCGGCCACGAGTTCGAAGATCTGGACGGGCGGCGGCTGGTTGTGCTGGACGACGAAGGCCAGCGACATGATCGCAATCACCACGCCGGCATGCAACGCCAGCGAGAAAAAGAACGCGTTGGGCGCCCGCTCGTGCATCGCTCACTCCGCCTGTGTGTCGAACGTGATCTTCGGAAGATTGTTCGCCATGAGCAGGTTCATCAGACGGATCACCTGTTGGTACTGCAGCGACTGGTCGGCGCGGATGCGGATGACCGGCGGGTCCTTCTGCGCACCCAGCCCCGCCACCAGCACTTCAAGCTCCTTGTAGGTCACGCGGCGCTGGCCGAAATAATACTGGCCGTTGTGATCGATGACGATCGGCTGGAAACGTGTTTCGCTCGGCGCCTTCTGCTGTCCGCGCTTCCCCTCGGTGGGCAGGTTGACCGGGATCGTCTGCTCTTGCTGGATCAGCGGCGTCGCAATCATGAAGATGATCAGCAGCGTGAACCCCAGATCGATGAGATTCGTGAGGTTCAGGTCCGCGATCGGGCTGGCCGGACGCTGGCGTCGGAAGGTGCGTGCCATGAGAAGGGTTTCGCTGATGATTACAGGCTGCAGGTCATTGCCGGGGAGGCTGTCGGACTTGCGTTACGACCGGCTGCTACATCTTCATCTCGAGTTCGATGCGGTCGGCGAGGCTGCTGGCGTAGTTTTCCGTCTCCGTGATCAGCATGCGGGAACGCGCGAGCAGGATGTTGTAACCAAAGACCGAGGGGATTGCCACGATGAGGCCGGCGATCGTCGTGAGCAGCGCGGCGGAGACGCCGGGCGCAAGAGTCTGGATGCTGGCCGTCTGCTGCACCGAGATGGAGCTGAATGCCTCCATCACGCCCCAGACCGTGCCCAATAGACCGAGGAACGGCGCCCCGGAGACGATGCTGGCGAGGAAGATCATGCTCGATTCGTAGCGCAGCGTCTGCCGGGCCAGCCCGCGCTGCAGGGCGTTCTCCGCGTGCTCCAGCCGGGCGTGCAGGCTGTCGTCGCCCCGTTCCTTTCCGATCGCCTCCGCGTGCCGGTAGGCCGCGTACGCATCGTCAAAGAGGTCGGCGTAAGGGATGCCACGGCGGCTGCGCACCGCCTCGGGAAGGTCCAGCAGCGTCTTCTGTTCGCGCAGCTGCTGCTCGTAGCTGTGGTTGCGACGGCTGAGACTTTTCAGCTCCATGTGCTTTCCGAACATGATCGTCCACGCCACAAGGCTGAAAATGCCGAGCAAGGTGGTGATCACCTGGCCGACCGGATCGCAGCGGATGAACAGCTGCACCGGATTCGTGGTCGCGAGGACGGAAATCGAGAGGACCGACAGGGACATGGTGCGCAGTGATGGCGCGGTTGGCCGGAACGCGCAATGAAAATGGTCGCGCCGGAATGCGCGAATGTGATTGCCGCATTTCGCCGGCCGACTTCTCCTTGTCGGTCGTTGCCCTATGAGTTTCCAATCCCGAACGCTCGATGAGTTTCGTTCCCGGACCACCTCCGTCTCCGGCAAGTTTGCCGTGGTCGGCTTCGACGGCTTTGTGGACCGGATCGTCCACCCGGTGGCCACGCGGCACGGCCCCGGCGATGCGTTCACGCCGGTGGCGACCATCGAGGAATTCGGCCGGCGCATACTCGCCGCGGCCGGCAAGAGCACGAACATCGAGCTTTATCCGCGCATGGAGAAGCTCGGGGGCAACGGGCCGATCATGGCAAGCGCCCTGCTCGCCGCGGGGATGCGCCTGAAATACATCGGCGCGCTCGGCTGGCCAACCATCCAGCCCGTCTTCCAGGACATGGCCCGCCATGCCGAGCTCGTGTCGCTGTGCGAGCCGGCCCTGACCACCGCCCTCGAATTCAGCGACGGCAAGGTCATGCTCGGCCAGACAGGCAACCTGGATGCGATCACTTTTGCACGCATCGTCGAGGTGATGGGCGAAGGCGCGCTGCTGGACAGCCTCTCTCGCGCGGACCTGGTCGCAATGGTCAACTGGACGATGATTCCGAACCTGACGGACGTCTTCGAGGAGCTCGCCGGACGCGTGTTCCCTTCCCTGCCGCCGCGTGACCGCCTGTTCTTCTTCGATCTTGCGGACCCCGAAAAGCGTTCGGCGTCCGACCTCTCGCTTGTGCTGCGCACGATCGCTCGGTTCCAGAACTTCGGGAGGGTGACGCTCGGCCTGAACCTGAAGGAGGCGCAGCAAGTTTTCGCGGTGCTGGGAGGCGGACAGGAGACCGAAGACGAAAAAGGCCTTCGGTCCCTCGCGCGGCAGATCCGGCAGAAACTCGACGTGGCCACCGTTGTCATCCATCCCACGAAGTCGGCGGTGTGTGCGACCCGGGATGACACGTGGTGGGTGCCAGGGCCCTTCACCGAGAAGCCGCTGATCACCACNNATATTACGTGCGCACCGGCCGCAGTCCTTCGCTGGGCGACCTGGAGTCGTTTCTCGCGCAATGGGCGTGATTGTGAGGAGCTATCTGCAATGAAAAAACCAACGCAAACGGCAAAAAACGCAGCGAAAGAAGGCACCCGCCCGAAAGCGGCCAGGGCTCGCGGCGTCCTCATCTCGTTTGAAGGCTCGGAAGGCAGCGGCAAGTCGACCCAGATCGCCCTCCTTGCGGAAAAATTGCAGGCGGCGGGACGCCGCGTGGTCTCCACTCGCGAGCCGGGCGGCACCGAGATC
>PMKA01000010.1 GCA_003157575.1 Opitutia bacterium | reverse complement strand
TCGAATTGATGCTTGAATGTGCCCCTGGTTTGGTCTCCGTGAGCACCCGGGCGCCGAGATCGTACGTGTGGCCCGTAACGAGCGTGTCCGAAACGCCGACCGCGCTCCACGTCTCGGAGAGCACATTGTCTTTGCCGTCGTAAGTGTAAGTCACAACCCGGGCGGGCACGGAATACGCCCCATCGGAAGAGGCGAGTTGGGTGACGGTCTGGACGCGGTCGTAGTCATCGTAGTGGTAGCTGCGCTGGACTCCTTGCTGATCCCGCTCCCAACTCTTGCAGATTCCGCCGACATAGGTCGCCGCGTAAAGAAAGCGCCCGTTAGTTGTGCTGTTGGCAGCGATTGGCTGATCCGCTATATACAGAAGCCTTCCCCAACTATTATACTGATAATAATTGGCATTAAGTAAATTGAAACTGTTGTTTACATACAGGTAAGTCGCGTCGCGCAGGACATTGCCCACGCCGTCGGTGATCTTTTCGGAAACCACCGCCAGATTGGGCGCCAGATCCAGCGTGGGCACCGCGCAACCCAAAATGCTGCTCACACCAGTTCCCGACTTCCCGACAGTCTGCAACGTGCGCACGTGCGGCCCTGTGCCCACCGGACTGGAGGATGTACTCGTAGACCAAACGCCTGTTGTAGTGTCAAGCGTTCCATGCTGATAGGCATACACCGTCATGGTTCCGTCAGGGCGTGTCTCGGCCAGCGGTCGGTCGCGCAAATCAGGATCCTCCACCCTCGAGCTGTAGACCAGTTTGGTCGTCACAAGCGCCGCGTTCGCATTGGCCCATTGGGTGGCCTGCGTCTGGAGGGTCTCAACTCCGTTAAAGGTCCCGACGGAATACGAATAGGCATGACTTCGGACGGTGACGCCATTCTGCGTAGTCACTTCCGTAGCCGGCAGGACCTTCGCGCCGTTCATGACAGTAGCGTAGGTATAGTCGGTGACCAGATCGGTAGCCGAGCCAAGCGCATTTCCGAGAAAAGCCTCATGCTTTTCTTTCACCTTGCCCCAGACATACTTCGGCATGTTTCCGAGGTTATTGTTATTAGTATCAGTAACGGTGTAGTTTCCGTAGATCTCCGTAAATGACTCCGGCGTACGATACGCCTTAGAGTAAGTTCCCGGAAGGCCCTTTTGGGCGGTATCCCATGGCATAGTATGCACCCCACTGCTGTCACTAATATCCCAATACCCCCCGCCTTGGACGCTCGAGGGCCGAGTGTACGTTATGTCATGAGTTCCCGCCGGAAAATCAACGACCTCCCCCCACACACCTGGCGAATCCACTGTACTACCAGAATAGACAAACTCCAACAGCTTCGGGCCTCCTTGCGAATATGAATAGAACCCGTTGCAATAAATTCGGGAGAGATGGGTAAGCCATTGCGTGACCGCACCCCGGGGCGCGCCAACCGCCCGCCAATTCCAAAGCAAGCGCGCCTGTTCGATATTTTCGAGATATTGTTGGGCGGGCGTCTGCCCAGCCACAATCGGCAGAGGCAGCGCGCCACGGGCCGAATTGCTCGTGCCATAAAACTCCAAAACCCGCGTGACGCCATCGATCGTACGGGTGACGGTGTCAAGATATGCGGCCCCCATAGAAATACCAGCTCCATAAGCCGTCTGCAAGAACGTGACAAATCCCGTCGGATAGTGGGTATCCTCCGTGGTTTGCACACTTGTTATTGTATAGCTTACCAGCGGGGTTCCGCCAAATACAAGGAATGCTCCGCTAGAAGACGTTGCTGCTGAGTTCGAATAAAAGTTAATACTGTAAGACGCCGAACCGTCACTCGGGTGCGCCGTCAGCCATGAAACATCCATCCAGCCTGAAGCGGACTGCACCTGCAGGCGATTATACAAACCACTGGTTCCGGACCGAACCTGCAACGTGCCAGGAGCAGAATAGAATTGCAGGCCTCGCGAGTGGTAGTCATTTGTGCCGTAAAGCCCGCTCGTAGGGCTAAAGTCGTAGCAGAGCACGCCGCAGGAACGGCCTGCCTCGTCAGCGCCCAGGCCAAAGCGCATGACATTACCTTCCGCCAAGAGGGTCTGGTCAGACTGTCCAAAAGGTATATGCTCGATGACTTTCACGCGAACTGTGAACTTGCCGCCCGCTGCAGCGATCTCGTCGCTCGTCACTGCATCAACCGATTTGTCGTTAATCAAAATCTGATGTGCCACCAACGGGCGAAAATCACGAACTTGGTCTCGCACCTCCAACGCATATGATCCCACATTAGAACCTGTTACATTGACTGTATAAGAGGAATTATATACCAAATCGTAATTCGCTCCTATTTGACCGGAAGCAATATGCGCTGAAACGTAAACAGTCTGCGTATCGCCATTGCATTCCAACTGGAGGGCCCCGGCATTTTCAGTTGTAGCATAGGCCTCGATTCGGATCGGGTTGCTGCCTTGGCTCGGTGCCACCGAACTCGCCACGCCAGTAGGGTCGGGCGCAACGATCTGCCACGTCAACGCCGAATTGGCGCCGACAAAATTTCCGGTTGCGGTCGCGCTCGCAGTGTACGTTCCGACTTCTGTCGCTGACAGTGTCCCCGCTGTCGTGAAAGTCGCACCGCTTGGCGAGGACACGACTGTCGGTCCCTGGACGGTGCCGGAATAGGTGAAGGTCGTGGCGCTGAGGCTAAACGTCACCGGGGTTTGCCCTTGTACGGTTAGGCTGCAGGAATCGTAGGTCGTCGCGCCGCTCTGATCCGTGATTTTTATGGACCAAGTGCCGGCCGTGGAAAACGTGGCCGACGCGGAGAGTATTTTTAGGCTGCCCATCGCCCCGCTCGCGCTCCCCCGGGTTTCCCAAACGGTGGAACCGGGCGCCTCCACCATCAGCAAAATGGCATACGAGTTCGTGGTGCCCGTCCAACCGATCGTACAGCTTGCCCCTGTCGATACCGGCGAAGGGGAGACCGAAATCGCGGCCCGTAGGGTCTGGCACGAGAAAGCGATCCAGATGACGACAAGAGGCAGGAAACGACGTAAGAACATGGCAATGAGGTAACAACGAGGGGGTGGGGCCGAATTCGAACGCTGCTGGAGCATTCGGACTTCTCCTACCCAATCCCGGCTGAACGATCACGCTGACCTGGGTTTCCACCGACAATATCGCTTGCCCAGTCAAGCCAAGAAAAACCACCGACGCGCACGATCAAGTGCACCCTATCTCTATCAGAAGGCCCAACCAGATGGGGAGGAGAATACAAACTTGAAGATTCCTTCGTCTCATACCACCGCCGGACTGGCAAGAGGAAACTCATCAAATTCCCCATTCTCCATCGAAACACGAAAACGGCCCCATCCGCCCGGCTCGCGGTGTCTCCGCCGCACGAAACAGATCCATCCGGCAGTTCCCACGGTCGATAACGTGGCAGAAACCTCCCTCCGATTCCAGACGCAGATTCCGTGCCATCGCCTCTCAGTCCAGCGCTTTGACCTCCGCGGTCTTGATCCCAAATCGGTCTGTTTCACCGCATCCTTCGCCGCCCCAATCCCAACTCCGCCGCACTCCCCCATTGACGCGGCGGCGCGATTGCATGAGAACCGCAACGCATCCCGATGAGCAACGGCTCCACAATCGCAACGATCAAGCCCACGGACCTCCGCGGAATCCTGAAATACGTGCCCCGGTTCCAGGGGCAGATCTTCATCATCGCCCTCGACGGTGCGATCGTCGCCGACGACAATTTCGGCAATCTGCTCATCGACATCGCCGTCCTCCGGAGCCTGGGAATCAAGGTGGTCCTTGTCCACGGCATCGGGCAACAGATCCAGGCGCTGTCCGCCGGGCGCCAGATCCCGATCAGCGACATCCATGGCACGGGAGTGACGGACGCCGCCACGCTCGACCTCGCAATCCGGGCCTCCGCGCGCGTGTCGCAGCTCATCCTTGAGGGGCTGACCCAGAACGGGATGAAATGCGCGATCACGAACTCGGTCCGCGCGATCCCCGTCGGGATCATCAAGGGCGTCGACCAGCAGTTCTCCGGCAAGGTCGACCGCATCGACAAGGACTTCATCCTCCACCTGGTCAACGCCGACATCGTGCCGATCGTGTCGCCCATCGGTTTCGCGCCCGACGGACATTCCCTGCGGATCAACTCGGATCTGCTGGCCGCGGAATTCGCCGAGGTGCTGCAGGCGAGCAAGATCATCTACCTCGCGCCGCTCGCCGGCATGCACATCGGCGGCGAACTGCGCCGCGAGATCCCGGTCGAGACGCTGCGCGAGATCCTCGACCACCGGCCCGAGACGATCGCCGACGATGCGCGGAGCAAGGCGGTCAATGCGATAAGGGCGATCGAAACCGGAACCACGCGGGTCCACCTGCTCGACGGCCGGGTGTTCGAT
>PMKA01000522.1 GCA_003157575.1 Opitutia bacterium | reverse complement strand
TGACTCACCCAGTTCTGGTTCGAACCCAGGCCGGGCAGCCATTAGTTCTTGACATATTTTCGATATTTATTTTACACGTTAATAATCAGCAACTTCCGGCTGTCTGATTTCCCAGATGATAGCAGGATCAGGGGCTGTTGCTGTTCTTGAATCTGACCAGGATCACTTCCCCAGGAAACCCGGACTCCCTGATCTCGTCCGCCATGATCGCCTGAATCTGCTCCGGTCGCCCGCCGCCGGCCCCAACATCGACCATCAAGATACTTCCTCGGCGCTCGGCGGAAGCCTGTTAGCCCCCCAACAACGCCTCGATTTCAGGGCCAACGGTCATGCGCAGGATCTCCATCAACTTCGGATCCATGTAGGCGTATTCGTCGGGGATGTCCAAAACCTCAATTGGAGGCAGGTCGAGATCCTCGAACCGGGTTGCCAGCCATACCTTGTGTTCCCGCTCCATCGCGAAAACGACGTCCNNGACCGGACTTCCAGCCGGGAGTCCTTGCGGTAGAGACGCTCCGCCGTGGGACTGCGCTCCCGGTTCATCGCACACACGAAGAGGACGCGCAGGCGCAGGCCCGCTCGCGTTGACCGCTCTCCGGCTGGCCGGTGTAAATGTCCTTCGGGAGTGCGATCCATGCTCAGAGTTCAGCGGTCCGGTTCGCATCCCGGCGTTCTCCCTTATGGGAAGCCCTTTTCTCGCGACGGTTGCGTACCCAATAGGGTTCTTCCTGCTCCCCGGCCATGATGCAGCCACGCGGCTGGATTTCACCGACGACACGGGCGAGCCCGAAGCGTTCGATCTGGGCTTTCACCTTCGTGGCGTCCTTGTAGCCGAGCGGCGACTCAGAAAGATCGGGTGTTCCGCAAAACCATCGGATGTCCAGGCCGCCGGTTGTTTCGGCCAGCACTTGCTGCACGCGCGCGGGATCGAGCTCTCCCTCGGCGTCCTTGAAGGGGGCAAGCATTGCGGTGCGCGAAAGATTCCGGCCGGCGCCGTGCGGGCAGAACGAAAGGAAGGTGTCGTTGTTCGAACCGAGGACCAGCAGGATCTCGCGGGCCATGTTGAGCGGAATGATGCCGAGCAGCGGACGTCCTTCTTTGTCCTGCCAGGCCGGTGTTGCGCCTTTGCCGTGGTAGAACGAATCTCCACGCTTCCAGACGAAGTTATGCTCGTTGCCGATCTGGACCAAGGCGCGCTGGCCGAGGCGGCGCATGAGTACGTCGTGAATCAGCGAATGGTTCTCACGCGTCCAGCGGCCGATGTATTGGAGTGCGTCCCAATAGGCTTTGCCCTCGGGAGAATCGCCGGGAAGCCAGACCGCGGAGTCCGGAATGTCTTTGGCATTCTCATCACACCATTTCCGGGCGGCGATTTGTCCCCGCTTGTAGAGGTCGGCGCCGAGGCCGCGCGAACCGTGATGGGTCACCAGTACGTTGAAAGCCCCGTCGCGGCGGACGATCCATTCCGCGAGGTCGGTGTATCCCGCCGACTCGATCGCTGCGCGCTGGCTTTCGGTGAACTGGATCTTGCCGATGTAGGCGAAATGGTTTCCGTCTCCCTGGGTGCCGAGGAAATCCCGGGCTCGACTTCGCAGACCATCGAGAAAGCGGTTGTCCCAGACCGGCTCCTCCAGGACGGCAGAACTCCACTGTTGTCCGCGCGGGCGTCCACCTGGCCCGAAGTGGGTCAGCTTCTGGAGATGATCCATGACCTCACCGACCGGATGGTTGGCGGGAAAGAAGGTCGCGAACATCGAGCAGCAGATATCGGCCGAGTGAGCCCCGGGGATGATGGCGTTTTCGACCTCGATGCCGCCGCCGACGGGAATCGTCGCCTTGGCGCTACCGGCCGGGCATGCGTCCGGCATGATCACGCCGCGCTTTACGACCGGGACGTGCAGCAGTTCGGTCATCCGGGTCCGGGCGGAGGCAACATTTGCCGCCTGTTGTGGATTTTCGGCCTCGATGGCCTCGGCGAGCGGCGCGGGTTCATATCGCGGCAGGATCACCGGGAGTTGATTTGGAAACTCCGCCTCAAGCGCAGACAGCACCTCGGGCCGCGCCAGGCCTGTCGCCTCCAGGTCGCGGGCGCGACGCAGCGCCGCGCCGAGACGGCGGCCTTCGTGCCAGCCGGCGGCGATGAGATCCCGGGCTTTGAGTTCCATCGACATGAGATGCGAAATTGGAGGGCACCGGCCTGAGGAGGATACCGTCGAGACAGGAGAGCCAGACATCACAGGCAAGTCATCTGCGCCGGGAATAGCGCAGAGACCACCTAAATCAAAGTGGTGCGATTTCCTGAAGTCAGCCAAAACGCAGGTGTCTGCGACGTCGAATTTAGGGCGGTTCATCGTCGGACCCATCCGTGGGCTCCAGATTCGCATCTGGAGCCCACAGGTCCTCGACCGTCGGCCCCCACAAATGATGGAGGCCATGGGAGTTGCATTTGATGATGCCGCGCTCTCGGCTCAAAGTGGAAACGGGGCGATGACCGCGGACCTTTGATTCCGCACATGTCTCTGTGCACCCGGGAAGAGCCTGCCATCGGCGTCTACCCGCTGAAATAGTTCATCTCTGAACTCTCCTCTCGCCTGCACGGGCTGCACTGCCGGAACGCCGGAATAGTATGCTACCCCGCGAAAATAGACTCCTAGCTCACGCCCCTGACCATTGCGATACAAGCCAACAAGTTGAGGTGCTCCACCGGAAAAGGGGTCGCCGCCATTTCCGAC
>PMKA01000430.1 GCA_003157575.1 Opitutia bacterium | reverse complement strand
ATCGACCAACTTAACTTGCAGTGTGGCCTGCTCGTGAAGCAATTCGACCAGCTTCTGACGCTTTGCTTCTTCATCGGCAAGAAGCGGGTTATTATCGACGCCCTGCCGGTCGAGTTCGACCTTCTTTAGTGCCGTTTCGGTATCGAGGATTTGAGCGCGGAGCGCGGCCTCTTTCTGCAACTGATCGGTATTTGCCGTTTCGTCCTTTGGACTTGGAGCAACTTGCTCACTCAGTCGGGCTATCAAGCTGGGAGAGAGCTGCCCCCCACCCGATGTGAGAGTGTCAAACAGNNCGGATCTTTTTTTAACGCATCGACCCAACGTCCACCGTCCGCGACCATACTGCCGACGCCTATCGTCACGGAATCCTTCAACTTCTGCAATGCAATCTGGGCATCACGGAGCCGCGCGGCAGTGTCCGCACTCATTATTTGCCCGGACTTTTCCGCCGCCTTGGCGATGCTATCGTAGCCTTCTGTCGCCACGCTCTTCAGGGACGCGAGAAGCTGCGGTAGTCCTCGTTTCCCGAGAATATCGCCGGCGGCAGCGAATGCTGCAGTTTTGTCGGTGGCGTTGAGCACGGCGCCGGCGATGAGTGCCAACCGCTGTTCTGGGGCAAGTGTCTCCAGTTGTGCCACATTCAGGCCGAGCACCTGGTATGCCGCAGCGGCAGATCCTATACCGGCACGCGCGGTCGCCATCGTGTCGTTTTGCTGCGTCATTGCCACATCAAGGCGACTTGCATCGACGCCCGCCTCGCGGAGCTGCAGCCTGAGTACCTGGTAGGCTTCGGTCGACATACCTAGCGCGGCGGCGCCTTCAGTGGTCTGTCGAGCTAATTGGAATGCGCCTTCGACGGTCGATATCAGCGATCTGCGCAGCATCTCCAGACCTTGTTGCGCGAGCGCCATTCCGGTGCCGATCCCGAAACCCTGTTTCATTACCTCGGCGAAACTCTCCGCCTCTTTCTTGGTGTCGGTGATTCCCTGTTTGGTCCGCGTGAGGCCCGACAGCTCATCGCGAATCTGAATCAGGATTTCGAGTGTGGCATTATCGGACATGGGGATTTCGAGTTGAGAGTCGGCTCAATGTGCCGGCGCGGCTTTCTGAGCTTTGGCATAGGCCATCAGTTGATCGAAAGGCGAAGCCTGCCTCGCCCCGCGCAATTCGCCCAGGAGGCCGGCCTGCATCTTGTTGGGATTGGAGCAATGCGTCGCCGCAAGCGTTAAAAGCTGGGTACGGCGGTAATGACGGTTGGCCGCGTCGCGCACGGCCAGCAGCCAGGAGAGGGTTTCATCCAGAAGAGCCTCACGAGACTGCCCTGACCAAATGGCGCAGTCGGCTACGACCTCGAGGAGCCTGCGAGCTGCTTCATCAGTGGAAGGATGAGTGAAGTCACTATCGGCTGTACCTGGTTCATCATCGCCTCGTATAGCGGGGCCACCTTCTTCTTCGCGGCGATCTGGCGCTGAGCCCAGGTCGCCGCTTTGGAAAAATTTAGCCGGCAGGCTATATCGTAGAGTTCGTAGAAAGAGGCCTCGGTGAGATTCTGATCCCAGCCGGCCGGGACCGGGGCATAGCCGACCGGAGGCGGGATTCTCGGAAAGGCACCTTCGCCGATCCGCTCGCCCTCCAGATAGGTGCACATCTCAATGACCTGATGTTGCGTCTCGGCGACGCCCAGGAAATCCCCAAGGAATTTGAGCGGAAGCTCGCGCACGAAGACGCGGACCTTTGAACGGTCGATTAATTCGACTTCCTTTTCCTCGCCGGAAAACAGGACGGAGAACGGATGATTTTGATTAGGCATGGGCGGTTTTTGCTGGTTGCTCTTTGCTTGGCCCTATCAAACCAGATCAGAACATGTCGCGACTACTCCCGGTGGCGCGCCTGGCGATCCTGGGGAGGATTCAGGCTATGCATTTGTCGAGTCATTCGCGGGAACCGATCACGATGCGGTCCCCCGGCGGCACCGAGAACGGCACCTTGATCAGGATACCGAACGGATCATTAAGCAGCGAATCGGCCTGGCCCCCGGCGCAAAATCACCTATCCGCTAACTCCGAGCGCGGCCTTCACAAGCGAGGTGATCGTCTCCGTCGCGGCCGTCTTTCCAACTTCTTTCAGGCGTTCCCCTATCGTTGGCTTCGGAGTCAGGACATCAGGGGAACGGTTCAGCGCCGACAGGCCTTTCGCGGTAAGCACCGCACTGGCGAACGCAGTTCCACGGCCAGCCTCGCTGGCGTATCGAACGAAACCCTCATCCCCAAGCCAGCGAATGGCAGACCCTATCGAGTTCCCTCCACCCCGGTATTCGTGCCAATCCTCGTCGCTGATTCCAAATTCTACGCGAAGCTTACCCGTATCGAGCATGATGGGATTGGGGAAGTTCTCATAGAGCAGCCTGAGAACCGACGCGGTGACATAGTTGAAGAGAGAGATATTGTCCATGGGAGGCATAGGTCGGCAGGGGATTTTTCAGTTGGCCCCCGGCTGGGTGTTCTGGAAGAGTCTGAGTAGATCTCCGCGAATCGGGTTCTTGGCTTTGATCCGCCTCGTCGCCCACCTCCCATATTGCTTCCCGGCCCAGTATAGCGCATCCCGATGCCAAAGGTCGATGAGCAGCCACCTGTACACAACCTCTTCGGGCTGGTTCCAATCATAATCCTTCCGTTGCCAGCACGTCCCGCGACAAAACGCGATCGCGCAGTCGACACGCAAGATCATCTGCCATCGCATTTCGGCGCCTTCGAATAGCTGTCTAGGGACTACCTCTGCGCGGCCAAGATCGTGTTCGATCCAAACGCGAAAATCTGTGTCGCAAAGCGACAGCTGGTAGTACGGCAACATTTTGATCCAATCACCGCTTTCATCCGGAAAGCGAAACGGTGGCGGGCCTGCCTCTACCACCAACGCGTCCATTATTCGGTTGAGACGATTCCAGTAGGGGCGCCATGGTTTCATCTGCCCTAGAATCGGACTCATGGCGCCAAAACGCAAGCCCCCGGCTCTACTCGGAACACAGCGCGGCCGACGGTCCCCCTGGAGTGTCGAGGTCGACGTCTTCCTCCGACTCGACTACCATAAGCTCTGCCGCGCGCCGGTTCCATCCCTGGGCGATGAGTTCATCCACTTTCCTCTTCTGTTCTGGAGTCATGGGGATCACAACGGGCTTATCTGGCGGGGACGCTCCCTTGACATCCCGCATCTCCGCCTCGACCTCGTTTACGAAGCGGCCGGAAGGGCGAAAGCGCTTGAGACCATCCTCGCCGATTTCGACCAGGTCGGAACCTCCGAGCGCCGCAAACACAGCCTCTCCCGCGTCTGCGCTGCCGAGCCCGGCCGAGACCAGCTTTTCAACTGCCTGGCGCGGAGCGATCTTCTTCCGCGCCAGGCATTCGAGGATTCGGCCTATGGTTGGCTCAATGTTCATACCATGCCGTTTGCGTGGATCTTAT
>PMKA01000031.1:240-2777 GCA_003157575.1 Opitutia bacterium | reverse complement strand
GCCCGGACGCCGAACAGCAGGCGCCGGAGCAGCAAGCCCACTCCCAGCGCGGCCACGACGCCGGCGAGGAGCCCGGCACCGAGCAGCTTCGCGGCCTGGCCGACGACGAGGCCGACGATGTCGCGCCGCGCCGCGCCGAGCGCGACACGGATGCCCATCTCCCGCGTCCGCTGACTCACCACATACGCCGTCACGCCGTAGATGCCGACCGCCGCCATCACCAGCGTCAGCGCGCCGAACAGGCCGAGCATCGCGGCGCCGGTCTGCTGCACGAAGGTCGCCGGCTCCATGTGCTCGGCGAGCGTGCGCGGATCGAGGAACGCCACGTTGGGGTCGAGCGACGCGAACACCTGGCGTAGCGGCTCGATCAGCGCGTGCGGATTCACGGCCGTGCGGACCACGAGCTGCGGCTGGGATGCGTAGACCTGCGCGAACGGCAGGAAGAGGAACGGCTGGGCAGGCTCGCCGAGTTGGTTGTACTTCCCGTCCCGCGCCACGCCGGCGACCGTGCTCCACTCCCGGCCGGCCAGGCGGAGCCGCCGGCCGATGGGGTCGAGACCGGGCCAGTAGCGCCGCGCGAACGTCTCGTTGACCACGGCCTCGTAGTCGCCGCGTTTGCCGGAGAGCCAGCGGCCTCTTTTCAGGACCAGGCCGGAGGCCTTCAGAAAATCGGCGCTGACGAAATTCCCGGCCACCGCCTGATAAGTTCCGTCGGGCATCAAGAGTTGGGCGGTGCCATAGAAACCGCCGACCAAGAGCGAATCCTGCCCGAATGCGACTTCCCGCACGCCTGGAAGCGTGGCCAGCCGTACTTTCAGGCGCTCGAAGAATTGCAGGCGCGCTTCCGGCTTCAGGTCGTAGCCGTTGGGAAATGAGATCGTGGTTTTTACCCGTCCAACCGGATCGAAACCCAGGTCGGTGCGATGCAGCCGGGCGAACGACTGCACCATAAGGCCGGCGCCTGCGAGCAGCACGACGGCAAACGCGGCCTGGAAAATGACCAGAGAGGTTCGCACGCGTCCGACCGCGCGACTGGAACCGGCGGCGGCGCTGCCGTCCTTGAGCCCGGGATTGATCTCAGTTTTCCAGAGACGCACAATCGGGGCGGCCATGGCGGCAAGACAGGCCATCAGGCTCAGCGCGGCTATGCAGGTGAGCGTCCGTGCGTCCCAATAGGACACGTAGCGCGCACCCTCCGCATTCAGGATGAGCGCGCAAAGCGGGCCGAACAGAAAGTGCGCCGCCAACAGCACGGCCAGGCCTGCGACCAGCGCCAGGCCCGCGCTCTCAATCGCCAGCAACCGGGCAATCTGCCAGCGCGTTCCGCCCAGCGCGAGGCGGATGCTCAACTCCTGCCGCCTTCCCACCAGGCGCACGATCGTCAGGTTCATGGCGTTGAGGCAGGCGATCGAGTAGAGCAGCGCTGCTGCGATCGCCATAACCCAGAACGTTTCCGGCCGGGCCACGTCGGTGGGCCGGATCAGGATGGGCTGCCAGTCGGCGAAAAACGCCGCCGCCCAGGGGGGAAGCGTCGGCAGCTTGACGGCAGTCAACGCCGCGCGGGCCTGTTCCGGCGACACTCCAGGTTTCAGCCGGCCGATGATGAAAACCCCCGGAGAAAGCGGATTGTTCGGATCGACGCTGAAATTTCCCGGTTGAAAAACGTCGCCCCCGAAGGTCGGAGGAAACGACTGCCCCGCCGCGAGGACCCCGACCACCGTGCAGTGCTTTTGATCGACGACGAGATGGCGGCCGAGGACATCCGGATCGGCGTGGAAGTTCTTCCGCCAGAAAAAATCGGTGATGATGACGACACTGTTTGCGCCGGGGCGGAATTCCTCGGCGAGAAATTCCCGGCCGAGCACGGGTTCGATGCCCAGGGTGCGAAAACAATCGACGGAGACGCCCGTCAGGTTGACCGCGACGGGTTCGCCTTCCACGACAGCGTTGGCGGGTATGTGGGTCACCGCCGCGTATTCGGAGAAGACTGTGATTTGTTCCTGATAGGCCTGAAACTGGACGGCGCACTGAAAGGGATTTGAGGGGCTGTGCTTGTCCTTGAAACCAAGCAGGTGGAGCTGCTCGGGGTGCGGATACGGCTGGGAGAAGACGAGAATCCATGCGGTAAGGTCGAAGACAAAGGTGGCGACGCCGATGCCGAGGACCAGCATCGCCAGGACAATGAGCGTGAATCCGCGCGCGCGGCCCAGCGACCGCAGGGCAAACATCGTGTCCTTGAGGACCTGTTCGAGGTAAATGAACCCTCGCCGATCGCGGCAGCGCTCCTGAATCTGCGCCGTTCCTCCGAAGCGGCGCAGGGCCGCGGCGCGCGCCTCCGCGGGCGTCATGCCGACGGCGATATTGGCCTCCGTCAACACGTCGATGTGCGCCTGCATTTCCTCGGTCATGGACGCTTCCATCCGCCGGCGGCGGAACAGGGAGGCAAGTCGGGAAATCAATGCATTCAGATGTGCCTTCATGGGGAGCGGCCTGCCTGCATGATTGCGCCGATTGCCACGCACAGCCGGTCCCAGTCC
>PMKA01000031.1:0-178 GCA_003157575.1 Opitutia bacterium | reverse complement strand
GTCCAGTTTTTCCATGGGATATCGCTTCCTACGGATGTCTATGGGAGAGTCATTCCCATAGAATGTCAATGGGAAAGAAGGTGCGGCGCCGAGGGAACGCGCGCAAGATCCGGCACGCCTCAGCATTTTACCGATACGGCCGTATCACAGAAATGCGGATGATCTCGGGCGGAAAACC
>PMKA01000226.1 GCA_003157575.1 Opitutia bacterium | reverse complement strand
TTCAACATCCGCGAGATCTGCCGCGGAGCGGACGTCCCCGAGCCCGACATCGTCAGCGAAAGCGGCCGGGCCGTCGCGGCCCAGCACTCGATGCTCGTCGTCGAGGTGTTCGACCGGATCAACAAGCGCGAGTCCCTCGGCCAGCAGCACCAGCCCAAGGTGAAGCACAAGGTCGTCACCGACCTGGAGATTCTCCTCAAGAACAAGGCGCGGCTCGGCCGCCTGGAATGCTACCACGACGCCATCCAAAAAAAGGAGGAGGCGATCTCGCTCTTCAATCTGGGCTACCTCGACATCGAAAACCGCGCCGCCGCCGAGGCCATCTTCTGGCAGATCTGCGAGCAGATCGACAAGCAGGGCACCTTGAAAGGCTACCAGCCCGAGGAGCTGCACGACCTGAAGAAGCACCTCGCCGACCAGTATGTCTGCAATTTCTCCGTCTTCCAGTCCCTGATCGATCATTGGGCGCTCAAGCAGCTTTTCCCCATCGCCCCGCTGCACCGGCTCAACGAGAAGCCCTCCGTCAACGCCATTCTTGTCGACATCACCTGCGATTCCGACGGCAAGATAAGCAGCTTCATCGACCTGCAGGACGTGAAGGACTACATCACGCTGCACCCGCTCAATAAAAAGCCGTACTTTCTCGGCGTGTTCTTCACCGGCGCCTACCAGGACATCATGGGGGACCTCCACAACCTTTTCGGGCGCGTCAACGAGATCCACGTTTTCCTGGAGGAGGACGAACCCAACGGCTTCTACATCGAGGAGGCGCTCGCCGGCAGCCGCGTGGCCGACGTCATCGAGGGCGTGCAGTACCAGCAGGAGGAGCTCTGCCGCCGGATGAAACAGCAGATCGACCACGCCACGAAGAAGGATCTCGTGAAACCCCGCGAAGGCGTGCGCTGGCTCGAGTTCTACGAGGCCCAGATGCTCGCCAAGACCTACCTCAACATCGGCAGGCCGGGCGCGGGCGAGCGGCGCGCGGCGACGGCAGCCGGCGTCACTTCCGCCGGAAAATCGAAGAAGAAGGCCTGATCAGCCCGCCGCCAGCACGAGCCGCGCGAACCGGGCAACCAGCTCGAGACGCGGCGCCCTCGCCGCGTTACGTCCGTTGATTCGCGAGGCGTTCCACGGAAGATCTGACGCATCCCCCGTAGCTGCGAGCGTGAGCGAGTGGCTCCGCCGCTCTCTCCATAATCCAATCGTTCTACAGGAGGCAACGGAGGCAACCGAGAGCGGTCCGTCGATCGGTATCCGTGAAATCCGCGTGATCCGCGGTCAAACTGATCGGGAAACGGAGAACCCGGAGACGGAGTTAACCGCGGATGGCGCGGATCGCGCGGATGGGCAGCCACTCGCCGTTTCGACGGGTTCGACAAGCTCACCNNGCAGGCTCAAGGCCCCGAGTCCCTGGGACCCTGAGCCCGTCGAACGGGCGAGGTCGAGGGGCCCAAGGCCCCGAGCAACCGAAGCGCGTCGAGGGGCTTACGCTCGCGGCTACCAGGACGAAAAGGCGTCAGCAGCAAGCAAAGGAAATCTTTGCGCAGAGGCCCAATTGTCGCCGGGGTGGAATTCCCGGCATTGACCCGCAGATGGGTCGGGCTATCCTGCAAACATGGCTCGCATCGAAGAACTGACCCGTGAGGCAAGTCAGCCTGCCGAAAGAGCAGCGCCTCGCTCTCGCCCGCGCGTTGCTCGACCTGGAACCTGCGGGTAGTGTCGCCGAGGTCGAACAGTCTTGGGACGAGGAAATCCGCGCTCGCATCACGGCGGTCGATGAGGGCCGGGTCACGGGAATCGCCTACGACGACCTGCGGCGGGAGATGAATTCCCGTTACGGCTCATGACCATCCGCCTCGTTCCCGAGGCGCGGCGCGAGCTGCGGGACGCCGCCGATTTCTACGAGCAACAGCAACCCGGGCTCGGGCGGAGACTCTGGCAGGAGCAAACGGCGTCCGCCGTTTGCCACTGTCAGCCTGGAGGGCAAAGCCCGACAGGCTGCCAGCCTGCCAGCCGCATTGTAACCCGTCCGTAACCTTCCCCTTCGTTATGGTTTTGCATAGAATGAAGGTCGTGGTCACTGTCTTCCGCCTCCGCCTCCCTTCCTCATGGCCAAGCGTCCGCATCGTTCAAAAAAGACCGCCGCCGCGGCTCCCCCGGCGGCAGCGCCCGCTTCGAACCAGCCGCTGCCGCCAACGGCCGACGTCCCCCGCCCTGCGCCCCGGGCCGCCTACTTCAACAGGGAGCTCTCGTGGCTCGCGTTCAACCGCCGGGTGCTTGAACAGGCGCAGAACGAGAACAACCCCGTCCTCGAACGGGTCAAATTCCTGGCCATCTTCAGCTCCAATCTCGATGAATTTTTCGAGATCCGC
The DNA here is from genome assembly GCA_003157575.1 of Opitutia bacterium. Lineage (GTDB taxonomy): Bacteria > Verrucomicrobiota > Verrucomicrobiia > Opitutales > Opitutaceae > Fen-1467. Next base: position 7,015 of record PMKA01000226.1, on the reverse strand, counting down.
GTGGCCGGCCTCATCCAGCAGGTCGACGGCGGCGTGACCGAGCCGAGCATCGACGGTCTGGGACCGCGCGAACAGCTCCGGCGTATCCATTCCGTGGTCGCGTCGCTTCTGACGGACCAGCAGCGCTGCTGGCACGGGCAGCTCATGCCGGCCCTTGCGAAGGCGGGCATCCTGTTCAAAACCGCCGACCAGCTCAACAGGTCCGAACTCAACTGGGTCAGGACCTATTTCCGCGAGCAGGTCTACCCCGTGCTCACGCCCCTGGCCGTCGACCAGTCCCATCCGTTTCCGCAGCTCGGCAACAAATCGCTCAACGTCGTCGTGTCGCTCGACAATCCCGAGACGCCCGATGTCGCCGGCTTCATGGCCGTCCTGCCCGTGCCCCGCATCCTTCCACGGCTGGTCAACGTCGAGCCGGAGGGGCGCGGCCCGCAACGCTACATCTTCCTGAGCGAAATCATCAAGCTCTGCGCAAGCGAACTCTTCCCCGGCTACCGGATCCACGGGGCGCACGCCTTCCGCGTCACCCGCAACAGCGACCTGTACATCGACGAGGAGGAGGCGGAAAACCTCCTCAAGAAGATCGAGGAGGAGCTGCGCAACCTCCGCCGCGGCGCCGCGGTGCGCCTCGAAATCGAGGAGGGCGTGGACGACCGGACCTTCACCGCCCTCTGCGACCACCTCGGCCTCTCCCAGGAATATGTCTTCCGCCTGCCCGGCCCCCTCAACCTTCTGCGTTTGACGAGCCTGTATGAGCTCATCGACAGGCCCGAGCTCAAGTTTCCCGCCTTCACGCCCGTCATCCCGTCAAACCTCTCGGTCCCCGAACATATCTTCGCCGCAATACGCGAACAGGACATCCTGCTGCACCACCCCTACGAGTCCTTTGTTCCCGTCGTCGATTTCGTCGAGCAGGCCGCCCGCGATCCGGAGGTGTATGCGATCAAGCAGACCCTCTACCGCACAAGCGGCGATTCGCCCGTCGTCCGCGCGCTGATCGAGGCGTCGAACAACGGCAAGCAGGTGACCGCTCTCGTGGAGCTCAAGGCCCGGTTTGACGAGGCCAACAACATCCAGTGGGCGAGGCAGCTCGAGGAGGCCGGCGTCCACGTTGTCTACGGCGTCGTCGGCCTCAAGATCCACTGCAAGTGCAGCCTGGTCGTCCGCCGCGAGGGGAACGGCCTGCGCCACTACGTGCACCTCGGCACGGGCAACTACAACCAGCGCACCGCACGCGCCTACACCGACCTCAGTTTCTTCACCTGCAAGGACCACATCACCCGCGAGGTGGCCAGCCTGTTCAATTCCCTGACGGGCTTCAGCCGTTCCCCGGAATTCACCCATCTTCTGGTGGCGCCCTTCAACCTCCACTCCAGCATCCAGAAGCTCATCTGCCGCGAGGCGGACCATGCCCGCGCCGGCCAGCCCGCCCGCATCCTGGTCAAGATGAACAGCCTCGTCGACGGGGAGACGATCGACAACCTCTACGCCGCCTCCCAGGCCGGCGTGAAGATCGACCTGATGGTGCGCGGTACGTGCTGCCTGGTGCCGGGGGTGCCGGGCTTGAGCGAACATATCCGCGTCCGCAGCATCGTCGGCCGTTACCTCGAACACGCCCGGTGCTTCTATTTCGAGAACCACGGCGGAGAATCGCTCGTTCTCGCCGGAAGCGCCGACTGGATGCAGCGCAATTTCTTCCGCCGCGTCGAGGTCCTGTTCCCGATCGAGGCCCCCGACCTGCGCCGGCGCGTGCTCGACGAGCTTTTCCCGATGGAGTTTCAGGACAACGAGAACGCCCGCGAGCTTCACGTCAATGGCGCCTACCTGCCGCCACCGCGCGCCAACGGCGAGCCTTCGTTCTGCGCGCAGGACTATTTCATGGCTTCCGCGGCGCTCCGGGCCAGTCCGCCCGAGTAGCTCGTCCCGCGCCCCATGACAAACCTGCGCTCACTCGTTGCCGCGAACCGCGCGGTGCTCCTGATCGATTCCGCATCGACCCGGATCCATGTGGGCTTGTGGCGCACGGGAAGCGCCGCCAGTCCACTTGAGCGCCCCGAGCGCGAGCGGTTGGAGGCTCCCTTGCCGGAAGCGATCTGGCACGAGTCGGAGCAAGAGGCGGGAATTGCAGTCTTCGCCGGAGTGGAGGCCGTGCTCGCGCGGGCCGGGATTGGCATCGCGGACCTGGGCGCGCTCGTCTTTTGCGAAGGTCCGGGCTCGATCCTCGGAATCCGCACCGCGGCGATGGCGCTGCGGATCTGGTCAAATGCGGCGGGCCGCGCGCTGCCGGCATTTTCCTATCGGAGCCTTGAGCTGGTGGCCCACGAGCTTCGCCGCAGCGGCATCCCGGCGCCCTTTGCCGTCATCGCCGACGCGCGCCGGAATTCCTGGCACCGGGTGGGCGTTTCCGAGGACGGCGTGATCGGGCCGCTGCGACGCGTCCCGGCTGACGCCCTGGCCGGCCTCGGAGGCCGCCTCTTCACGCCGGCCGGCTTCCGCTCCTGGGCGCAGCCTCCGGACGAGGTGATGAGCATCCCGTACGCCCTCCCCGATCTGTGGCGGCTACAAGCCGATGCCGGCCTTTTGCGTTCCGCGCCCCGACCCGACGCGTTCCTCCACGAAGAGGTCACGTATGCCGCGTGGACACCGCAGATCCATCAGGCGGCGGCCGGCCACCCGGGGCGTCGTGCCCGCACCTGAACCGGGCCATGCTCCCTCGCGAAAGCCCGGAATCGGCAGTTCGTCACAGAGCAGACAGCGATAACCGCAGAACGTAGATGTAGCTGCGAGCGTGAGCCCCTCGACAGGCTCATTCGATCGCGCTCGCAGGCGCACTTCACTGCTGGCAACTTCCCGCCGATCTCCGTCTTCTTCGTTCCAGTCCGCTGAACCCTTTCCATGCAACCCGTACCGTCACTGCCGCTCCGCTGTTGGGCCGAAATCGACCTCGCCGCACTCGAACGCAACTTGAGGCTCATCCGCGCTTCGCTGCCGCCTCACATCAAATACGTCGCCGTTGTCAAGGCGGACGCCTACGGCCACGGACTGCACCAGACGGTGGCGCGTCTCATGCACGCGGGGGCGGATCTTTTTGCCGTGGCCAACGTGACGGAGGCTGCCGCGATCCGTGAACTCGGCCCGGGCTGGCCGGTCCTGATCCTGAGCCCCCTGCTGCCGGAGGAGGACAAATATCTCCTCGAATACGACATCACCGCTGCCGTCTCGTCCGAGGAGGAGGTCGAACGTTTCGAGGCCGTTGGAAAAGAGGCCGGCCGCGTCGTGCCCGTCCACCTGAAGATCGACACCGGGATGGGCCGGCTCGGCGTCTGGCATGAATACGCCGGCCGGCTTTACGAGCGCCTCCGCCAGGCGGAGCATATCCGCATCGACGGCGCGTTCACCCACTTTTCAAGCGCGGATGACGACCCCGCGTTCACGGACGAGCAGCGCAGGCGCTTCCTAGCGGCATTGCGCAGCTGTGCGGGGCTCGATCCCTCCAGGCTGCTGATTCACGCCGACAACAGCGCAGGGCTGGAGACCGCCCATGACGGACAGCCCTTCAACGCCGTGCGCGTCGGCTTGCTCCAGTTCGGGATACTGCCCCACCCCAATTCGATGCTCGCCCGCGTGCACACCGAGCCGGTTTTCAGCTTTCACACCCGGGTGGGATTGGTGAAACGCCTGCCGGCCGGAACCGACATCAGCTACAACCGGACGCGGACATTGAAGCGCGACTCGGTGGTCGCAGTGATTTGCGCCGGGTATGGCGACGGGATCGCGCGCGCATGCAGCGACCGCGCCCAGATCCTCGTGCGCGGAACCCGCTGCGCCGTGCTCGGGCGCGTGACCATGGACCAGACGATCATCGACGTCACGGATGTGCCGGGAGTGCGCTGCGGCGACCAGGCAACGCTGGTCGGGCGCCAGGATTCCGGGCAGATCAGCATCGCGGAATTCAGCGCATGGTCCGATTCGATTCCATGGGAGACGCTCTGCTCGGTGACGAAGCGCGTACCGAGGGTGTACCGGACGTCGTTGGGCCTCTGAGCGGGACGCACTTGTCACGGGGTCCTTTTGGGACCGTTCCCGGTCCTGTAGGCTAATATGCGGGCTAGCTGGATTTTACGGGATATTTACCGACTCCAGCGGCTTTTCCTTCGCGTAGGCGCGTCTACTTCGTTATTAAACGAACGTTGGGATACGACTATAGGATTATTGGCAAATGGAGTGGCAACACGTTACGCGTTTTTTGGTTTTGGTCCCTGGCAGAGCCTGCTCGCGGGCCGCCTTGGGCTTTGCCGTGCCGTTCTCCTGTTGCTCGCGACTGGCTTCACACCCTGGCTGCCAGGCGGTTGCACTCTTGGTTATCTCTCTATCGCTTGCGACACCACGAGCTGCAGCTTCGGAGACTTGGAAAGGCAATAGTGGAGCCAATGGGCAAAAGTGGGATTCCGGGAATAATTGGTCCCCGTCGGGCGTCCCCGCTTCCGCGACCGACCTTATATTCGACGCAACGGGTGCGGGTTATCCTGCCCTCACCATGGGAACGGACTTTGCGAATAGCATGACCTTCAACGGGAGCACGGCTTACACGTTCGGGACGGGCACGCTCACAATCAATTCCGGCATCACCAACAACGGCTCCGGCCTCCAGACCTTCAATGTTGGACTCGTGCTTGCAGCCTCGCAGACTTGGAGCACCACCTCGCCGGGAGGTCTGACCTTCAACACCATCAATCTCACCAACGGTAGCGCGGCCCAAACCCTCACAATCTCAGGAACAGGCGCCACGACTGTCACGGGAGCCATAGCCGACGGCGGAACCGGCGCAGGGGCCATCGCCATGACAGGAACCGGCCAGCTCGTCCTCTCCGGCGGCAACACCTACAGCGGGGGGACCACGATCAGTTCCGGCATCGTCGAGGTCGACACCGACACCGCCTTGGGCGCCGGCGGCCTGACGATCAACGGCGGAACGATAAATGCGGGAGGTGGATCGCGCACGCTCAGCAACAACATCACAACGGGCGGCGACTTCACGATCGGAGGCTCCACCAACCTTACGCTCAATGGCACGCTCAACCTCGGCGGTGCGACCCGCACGATCACCGTCAACAATTCGGCCACCACGACGATCGCCGGAGCCATCACTCAGCCCTGGTATAGCAGTCTCGTGAAATCCGGCTCAGGCACCCTGGTTCTCTCAGGAAACAACTCCTACACGGGGCCGACGACGGTGAATGCCGGCACACTGGTGCTCGCCAACAATAATGCGCTCGGGACCGGGTCTGCATGGGGGCAGACCGTCGCATCCGGCGCCACGCTTGCGCTCCAGGGAGGCATCACCGTCAACCCAGGCGGAACCACCATCAGCGGGACAGGAGTCGGTGGTGGTGGCGCAATCCGCAACCTGTCCGGAAACAACACGCTCGGCGGCCAGATCAGTCTCGGAAGCGCTGCGACGATCGCCTCCGACGCGGACACGTTGACGTTCACCGGGCAGATCATTCCCAGCTCCCCGCTCACCTTTGCAGGCGCCGGAAATATCGCGACAACCGGAGTGATCAACGGGACCAACATCATAAAGTCGGGCACGGGGACCCTGACAATTTCAGGCGCATCATCCAACTCCTTCAGCAACCTCGCCATTAACGACGGCACGGTGATGTTCGCGAAAACAGCGGGGGCGAATGCGATGGGCAGCGGTGCGCTCACCATCGGTGACGGTGTTGGCGCCGCTTCTTCCGCAGTGCTGCAACTCGGCGCAAGCAACCAGATTCCCGATTCCACGCCCATCACCATCAACTCCGATGGCCGGTTCAATCTGAACAACTATGCCGAATCCATCAACACCGTGACAGGCACCGGTATCATCGATCTTGGAACCAGCGGCATCCTCACAGTCGGCGTCAATTCCGGCTCCTCGACGTTCTCAGGCTCGCTCGCCGGCTCCGGCACGCTCGTCAAATCCGGAAGCGGCACACTGACCCTCGGCGCCGGGATGAACCTTTCGGCCGGGAATCTCGTGCTCAATGGCGGCACGCTCAACCTGGGCGGCACCACCAGCACCTTCAAATCCCTCTCCGTCACGGCCAACTCCGTCATCGATTTTGGAACCGGCGGGGCTTCCGTCCTGAACATCCTCAACTCGGTGACGGTGGCCGCCGGCGTCACGCTCACAATCCAGGACTGGACGAACGGCGTCGATTATTTCTATTCCGGCACGAGCCCTGGCTCCACCGCCCTGGGGCAGATCGTCTTCACGGGCTCCACCGGCGCCGACACCAAGTGGCAGTCGTTCGACCACGAGATCACGCCGGTGCCGGAACCCTCCCTCTACGGGGCTGCGTTCGTTTTCACGGGCCTCTGCGCCGTCGTCTGGCGGCGTCTGCGAGACCGGCCCCGACCCTAGCAGCCCCAGACCTTGAAGTCCTTCAGGATCGAACCGCCGACGAATTCCCTAATGATCGAGTTGTCGGGGATCCAGTCCGTCTCCATCGGAAGGAACCAGTCCAGAAACGCCAGCAGCCGCTGGGCTTCCACAAATCCCGGTGCGCCGTGGGCCACCTGCCGCAGCAACGGCTCCGCCAGAGGGCGCAACACCGACAGCTCGTAGGCCAGCGCGGAATTGAACATCACATCGGCATTCTCCTGATAAGGGAAGATATGGAGCCTCTCGCCGCGCCGGACCGATTCCCAGCGGCTGATCGTGTCGGCGGCGCTGTAGCCGCGGTCCCGCGCATCCCGGACGATGCGGCGGATGAGCCGGGAATCCGTGGTGGAGACGCGGTTGTGCCGGTCGAGGTTGAGCTGCGTCAGCGCGGAGGCGTAGACCTTGAACGATTGCGCCGCCAGCTCCGTCGAGATGAGCCGCGGATTCAGACCGTGGATGCCCTCCAGGATGATCAGCTGTCCAGGGCGCAGCCGGACAATATCGCCGGGCTCCTGCCGGCCCTCTTCGAAATTGAAGCGCGGCAGCCGCACTTCCTCGCCGGCGAGCAGGCGCTGCAGGTGGTCG
>PMKA01000075.1 GCA_003157575.1 Opitutia bacterium | reverse complement strand
CACGCTGGCCTTGCTGCGCCCTCGGTAACGCTGGCTGATCCTGCCGTAGGCACAGGCACCTTCATGCTTGGAGTTCTCCGTCGAATCGCGCAAAGAGTACACGATGACGAGGGACCGGGAGCTGTAAAGGGAGCGATACACGATGCGCTAAAGCGTCTGATAGCCTTCGAGATGCAGTTGGGTCCCTTCGCCGTGGCGCAACTCCGAATTCTCGCCGAGATTGCCGATCTCACCGGAACCGCCTCAAGCGAGCCTCTGCGCATGTTCGTCACCGACACCTTGGGCAATCCATACGACGATGCGGAATGGATTCCGGGCGTTCTTGCCGCTCTCGGAAAATCCCGCAAGGATGCCAACAAGATCAAGCGCGAAGAGGCCATCACCGTCGTCATCGGCAATCCTCCGTACAAGGAGAAGGCGAAGGGCCGCGGCGGCTGGGTTGAGCAGGCCAACCCCAACGCACAGCAGCCCGCGCCCCTTGAAGCATGGATGCCGCCCTCTGAATGGGGCGTCAGCGCGCACAGCAAGCACTTGCGCAATCTCTATATCTATTTCTGGCGATGGGCCACGTGGAAGGTCTTTGACCACAGTCCCGAGCACAATACCGGCATCGTCTGCTTCATTACCGTGGCGGGCTTTCTTGGCGGTCCCGGATTTCAAAAAATGCGTGATTATCTCCGCCGTACTTGCGATAGCATCTGGGTCATCGATTGTTCGCCGGAAGGCCACCAGCCTGAAGTCAACACGCGCATCTTTCAAGGCGTCCAGCAGCCCGTCTGCATCGTGATGGTCTCCCGCTCGAAGAAGTCAGACATGGAAACGCCCGCGACCGTCCGCTTCCGCGCATTGCCGCTCGGCAAGCGTGAAGTAAAGTTCGCGGCGCTCCAAGAGCTTCGACTTAAAGATTCTGGCTGGATCGATTGCCCGACGGATTGGCGCGCGCCGTTTCTGCCCGAGTCGCAGGGAGCCTGGGCAGCCTATCCCGCGCTCGAAGACCTTTTCATCTACAACGGTTCCGGCGTCATGCCGGGAAGAACCTGGATCATTGCACCAGACGCCGATTCCCTCGAAAAACGATGGAAGAAGCTCCTGGAAGCGCCAGATTCCGAGAAAGAGAAGTTATTTCACCCTCACCTTCGCGGCGGAAAGGTAGGCGACAAACATAGCAAGAAAATAGTCCCGACGCCTCTGCACGGCTTCCCTATCAACAAGAAATCCGTCGCAGACGAGAGCGAAAGCGAGGCTCTCACAATCAGGTACGGATTCAGATCCTTCGATCGTCAGCTTATTATTCCCGATGCACGACTCATCAATCAGCCAAATCCGGAACTATGGAATTGCAGGTCAGAACAACAAGTCTTCGCAACTTCGCTCTCGCGCACGTCACCAACAAGCGGTCCTGGAATGACATTTACTGGGGACATCCCCGACCTCGACCACTACAGAGGCTCTTTTGGTGGGCGCGCATTCCCGCTCTGGCGAGACGACACCGCCCAACAGGCGAATCTGCCGCCGCACTTACTTCCTTTTCTAACCAAGAAGTACAAAGCCAACACCAGCCCGGAAGACCTCATCGCCTACATCGCCGCCGTTGCCGCTCATCCGGCATACACCGCCAAGTTTCAGGACGACCTCTCTACGCCGGGGCTGCGCATTCCACTCACCGCTGATCCCAAACTCTTTGCCGAAGCGGCACAAATCGGACGAAGAGTCATCTGGCTCCATACCTTCGGCGAGCGCATGATCGACCCAGCCAGTGGTTGCCCGGCAGGCCCGCCGCGTCTCCCCGCCGGATGCGCGCCCACCATCCCCAAAGAGGGCGCAATCTCCGACGATCCGGACGAGATGCCCGACACCATCAACTACGACGCAGGTAAACAAAGACTGCTGGTCGGCCATGGTTTCATTGACCGCGTCTCTTTCGCAGTCTGGAAATACGAGGTCTCAGGCAAACAGGTTCTCCTCCAATGGTTCAGCTACCGCAAGAAGCACCGTGAAAGGCCCGTCATCGGAGATCGTCGCCCGCCGTCTCCTCTTGGCGATATCCAGCCTGACCATTGGCTACCGGAATACACCACGGAACTCCTGAACGTCTTGAATGTCCTGGGCCTTTTGGTCGATCTTGAGCCAAAGCAAGCCAACCTGCTCGAAAGAATTTGCGCCGGTCCGCTGATATCAAATGCTGAACTCAAGGCTGCCGGTGCCTTGGAGGTTCCACCAGCTCCGAAGAAACTGAAGACCAAAAAGCAGAAGCCTCTCTATCTCTTCACAGATCATGCCGAATAGGCGGGTGGCGGGTGGCGCAGGTCCCTCGCATTTGGGGACCTGGGAGGGACAGCCTGAGAACCATTCTTGGTGAGGATGAAAATCCGTTCGCACACAGTTTTACGAGAGAGCGAAGGGGCGTCCTTGCACCGCAGGTGCCCGAAGTCGGCCCGCCTGGACAACCGGGCTGATCCCTGTTCTCTATTCCCTATTCCCTATTCCCTGTTCCCTGTTCCCTGTTCCCTGTTTTGCATATAATTTCCCTCCCCGCGCGCACAATGATCCCAGAAGCTTTCCCTCAAATCGTCCCGGCACGTCATTTTCGCCCCGTCTTCCATCCTGAACCGCCGAAACGGCCCGTAACTCCTTA
>PMKA01000438.1:227-2593 GCA_003157575.1 Opitutia bacterium | reverse complement strand
GGCGACAAGCGCGTCGGCGTCGTCTGGCATCCTCGCCGCTGCCGCGAGAGATCCGAAGCCGGCTGAATACCGGCAGAAGTTCCTCCAGGCGGTGACCGAACTTTCGGAGGCCTTTGCGCTCGCCGTTCCTAATGACAAGGCGCTCGCGATCCGAGATGACGTTGGATTTTTCCAAGCCGTTCGCGCCGCCATGAGCAAAGGCGGCGGTGAGACAAAAAAGACCGGCGAGGAACTCGATGCCGCCATCCGGCAGATCATNNCGACCAGTTCCTCGCCGAGGTGCGTGGCATGCCTCAGAAGAACCTCGCGGTGGAGTAGCTCCGCAAACTGCTGAGCGGCGAAATTAAGGTCCGTTCGCGGAAGTTCCTCATCCAATCGAAGTCGTTTGCCGGGATGCTGGAGTTGGCGATCCGCAAATACCAGAATCGCGCCATTGAGGCCGCAGCCCTGATTGAGGAGCTGATCAAGATCGCGAAGGACATGCGTGATGCCGACAAGCGCGGCGAGAAACTGGGCCTGACGGATGAAGAGCGCGCGTTCTACGATGCGCTCAGCCTGCAGGCACAGCAGATCTCATCCGGACGCAGCTTACTCTGTGACAAACGCGCCGCTTCGAGTAAACTCTCCCTCAGTTTCAAACCAAAACAGGAAACCACGATGCAGAAGCGAAAACCCGGAAACAGTAACCTCGAAGTCTCGGCCCTTGGCCTGGGCTGCATGAGCATGAGCTCTGGCTACGGCCCTGCTGGCGAAAAGCAGGCGATGATCTCGGTGAGCCCATGACCAGAATCCTGATTCCCGGCACCAACGGCCAGATCGCCCATGTTGCCAGCCGCACGCGGTTGGCGCTCGTCACCGGCGCATCCTCTGGCATCGGTCGCGCCTTTGCCCGACGGCTCGGGGCCGACGGCTACAACCTTGTTGTCGTCGGCCGTCGGCGCGAGCGGCTCGAAGAGCTGGTCGCCGCGCTGCCAGACGTCAACGTTCGTCCCCTGGTCGCCGATCTTGGCACCGATGCTGGCATTGAGGCCGTCGCCGACGTGTGCGCTCGCGAGGAACTCAGCATGCTCGTCAACAATGCCGGCGTCGCGCACTACATGCCCTTCGTCGAACTCCCGGCAGAAAAGGCGAACGAACTTCTTCACGTGAAGGTCGTCGCCCCGACGATGCTGGCCCGAGCCGCGGCCCCCGGCATGGTCGCGCGGGGCGAGGGCACAATCATCAACGTGTCGGGCATGCTCGCGTTCAGCGGACCAGCGCCCATCGAAAAGTTGCCGCTTCGCCGGGCCGTGTACACGGGAACGCTGGCCCACATCGTTGCGCTGTCCCAGGTGCTGCACGAAGAGCTGAAGTCCCAAGGCGTGCGGATACAGGCGCTCTGCCCGGGGGTAGTCGCGACCGAGTTTCACGAACGTCAAGGACTCGACCTCAGCGCGGTGCCTCGCATGTCTGCGGACGACGTGGTGACCGCCAGTTTACGAGGTCTCGCCGTTGGCGAGGTCCTCTGCGCCCCCGGCGTCGAGAGGTCCGATCTGCTCGACGCAGTGTTTAAAGCCGACCTCGCAGCATTCGCCGCGCAGGCACCGCAGCTCGCGGAGCGTTACCGACGAGAAGTTTGAGCATCTTCGCGCGGCTTAGGTTCTGTGCGGCGCACCAAGAACAGTTCGCGATCGTCGGTGGTTGGTACGATCACATCGAGCATTTGCAGGGCCGCCAGTTTCTCGAACACCGCGCGGGGCATCAGGCTTGGGGCCAGATCGCGCAACTGCGGAATTCATTCCGGCACGACGATCCGGCGCAGAGCGGGGTCCGGGTTCATGCGAAAAAACAGCGCGGTGTGCCCCACGGCGCCCACGCATTCGCACCGGCCTTCGCCGGCGATCCGCTCGCAAATGGCAGCACGTTCCTCGCGGTCGAATCCGAAGAGCCGCAGCTTGACGAGCTCACGGGCTTGCAGCTGGCGCTGCAGTTCTTCGGAAAAGGCCGGGGTCAGGCCCGCCTTGCCGAGTTTTAGCGAGGCTTCCAGCCGTTGTCCGAGTCCGCGAAGGTGCGACTTCTGGCTGCCGGTCAAGATTGGGTTGTCCATGGATTTGGTTGGGCGCGTGCTTATGGGACCCTCGTCTTGCCGATGAGATAATCAACCCCGGAATTTCGCTTCAGGGCGACGCAGGCAATGCGGTCAGGCGAGGCTCGCCCGCATATGACGGGCACTTATCTGATCGACCAGCCTGGCCCCGGCCATTGCCTTTCGCTCGGACAGGTGCCGGCGGATCGCCCCCTGCGGAATGTCGATGAACTGTAAAACTGGGGTGCTTCGCGCTCCCGGCCGGACGGGACCGGGGAAGTGGTGCGGCTAGACGGAATCG
>PMKA01000438.1:0-170 GCA_003157575.1 Opitutia bacterium | reverse complement strand
GGCATTCCTTTCGAACGCCGCCCCTGGTTTCTCGTCCTCACAGCGTTCACCCCAGTCTCAGCCAAAGCGGGCTGACTTTCGCGCCGCCCAATCCATGGCCAAGCAGCGGTCCGTGGAGAGAAAGGCAAAGAACTACCGGCTTCCCCTGGGCGAGCTGGCGATCTTCACCC
>PMKA01000076.1 GCA_003157575.1 Opitutia bacterium | reverse complement strand
TCGAGGGCGTTGATCTTCTCGCCGATGTTGCGCACCTCGGCGCGGACGACCGGAAGAACTCCCTGCGCCTCGAGATTCTCAAGGGTCTCATCCTCCTGGAAACTCTTGGTCACAAGATCCGGATCTCCGTGCAGAGCGACGAGACGGGGGGCGTTTTCCGGGGTGACCACGACGACGACGCGGATGTCGGTGGAGATCGTGAATCCGTCCTTGGAACGGATGTTGATGCTGTTGTCTTCGGAATGGGTCTTCTGGTACGTGTAGACCCGCTGGGTGCTCTTGACGCGTATGGGAGTGTAGGCCGTCGGGTGCAGGTAATAGGTGTCCGGCGTGAGGGCGACGTTCCAGATGCCCGAATAGCCGCGGGGAACCAGACGGTTGCCGTTGACTGTCTCGACGTCGGCGGGATAGGGGCGGCCTGTGTTGTCCTTGATGACGACGACCTCGCCCTGTCTCACGATGAGAGCTGGCGAGGTTGTGATCGTGAACAGTGCGGTGTTGTAGCGATATTTGCCCGGAGGGAGGACCGTGAGCTGGGCGCCCTTGAAGCCGTGCTTGTCCGAGTTTAGGAACTTCTCGGCGTCGAGCAGGGAGGTGTCCTCCCATTGGGGCGCATAAGTCAGTCCAGCAGGAAGCGGCTTACCTTCATTGGCGACGATGACGCCGACCTGGCCGTTGGGGACGAGCAGAACGCGCTCCTTTATTGCGCTCTTGGTGAGCGGATTCACCCAATGCCAGCCGGGGCCCAGAATCTGGGCCTGTGGGCCCTTTTCGCCGTTCAAGCCGACGATCCGACCGGTGGGGAGGTCGGGGGCCAGCAGATTGACGGAGACGATGCCGGTCTGGTCGTCACCGATGGTGACAATCCCGCTGAGCATGATCAGGAGAAGCGAAAGCAGCAGAAGACCGGCGCCGGTTACGCGGTTGCCGGTCGGACGCTCGGCAAATCCGCCGCCGGTGAGGAGAAAAAAGGCGGCTGCTGCTGCGAGTAGAAGAGCAATGATGAAGAGCGGCATGGGAGTCTTGGGGTTGGAGTGATGAGAAGGAGGTGGTGAAAGCGAGAGGGCAGGCGATCAACGACGATTGCAGTCACCGACTGATCGCCACGGACAAAAGAACATGGCACCTGCCGTGGGAAAAGCAGGCATAGACTGTCGTTTGGGTTATAGAAATGGAAGCGACGTTTGTAATGGGTCGGATTCACCGGGCAACGTCATGACCGGCCGGCGCACTTGTCGCGGCTGAAGGTGCGGCCAAGATGGCTCCGGTTTGCGGGCGCTCGCGGTCGCTCAGACGCCGTTGACCCAGCCTTCAACAAGGGCCTGCCGTTTGACGGGCGCGAACTCGGCGAAACGGTGGGTCGCAACATGATTCATCGCGTAGGGATCCTCTTGAAAGAAAGACCGGATCTCGTCGAGCGACGGCGCACGGGCGATGATAATTCCGCCGGTTCGAGGATTCAATGGCCCGGACATCAGAAGCCAGCCGCGGTCGTAGCCGGTTTGCAGAAAGGCGCGATGGTCCGGAAGGACCGCCTCGATCTTTTCGATGGGGGCGGTGTAGGTGATTTCCACGAGGAAATGTTTCATGGCGGCAGTCAAAGATGGGTTACCAGATCCGACAGTGCGCGCCGGCTCGTGCGGGGCGGCTGTTCGGCGGGATAGCCGAGGGGCAAAATGACGGCGGCGCGAAGTCCGGGAGGCAGGCCGACGGCTTTGCCGGCAAGATCCTCGAACACCGCGTCGACCCAGCAGGCGCCGAGGCCGAGTTCCACGGCGGCAAGCATCGCGTTGCACACGGCGGCGCATGCGTCCTGCATGCAGTAAATCTGTTCGCCTCGCGGGCCGTATTTCGCGGCGGAACGCGCGGGGTCGACGGCGAAGACCAGGACCACAGGCGCGCCTGCCAGGAATTTCTGTCCGGCGGCTGCGGCGACAAGCGCCAGTTTGCGCGCATCATCGCGCACAACGGAGATGTGATAGGCCTGCAGATTGGCAGCGGAGGCCGCCCGGTTCGCAGCGGAAAGAACTGCCTCGAGCTTTTCCGGCTCGACGGGTCTCGACTCGTAGGCGCGGATGGATTGGCGGGCATTGATGGCTTCCAGGACGTTCATGATTATTCCAGATGGGCCAAGAACTCGCTTGTGAGCAAGCTCCTACATGCACCGGGCCGACGCGGTCAGGGCGCAGCGCGCCGCTCCCGATTAAGCGCCAGGAGCCGGGCGACGATCTCGTCGTCCGGCAGGTCGGCAGGCCAGCCGTAGGCGGCGGCGACGGCTTCATCGAGGGCGGTGTGGGCGCCTTGGAGCCAGCCTGGGCGGGAGTTGTACAACGCCGTGAGCGTGCGCTTTGGATCTGTGCGATCACCGAGCCAGTCGGCGCGCAACGCGTCGAGGCTGCGGGCCGCGTGGGCGATGGCGGTGCGCTGGTCGTCCTGGACGCGGGTCAGCTTGCCCAACGGCGTGCCCGGCGGCCATGGAAACGGAAACGTCTCGAAACACGTCGTCGGCGTGTAGCGTGGACGGTCCTCCAGTTGCGTGCCGAGGCGCAGCGTCCATATCTGATGGAAGCGCGAGTGCAAGATCCCCCAAAACCAGTCGTCGTCGCGGGCGAAAACAATGAGGGCTGAGTCGGGGAGGGTTTCCGGCGGCAGCCAGACAAAAAGAAGATGTTTGGCCACCCGAGGAACGGCAATGAAACGGTCGCGCTTGGCGAGGGCGATGCGCATCTCGGGTCGCGCCTCCGCGTGTATCCACCAGCGGTCGCGATAGACGGTGCGTTTGTTTCCGGCGCGCTGCGGCTGCACATGCCGGCGGACGTATTCATATGGCTGTTCGTAGAGCATGGCTTCGCGTTCGTCCATGCCGGGCGGGAAATCGATAATCCACATGCCCTGCGGCATCCGGGTTACGTCGAGCCCGTTGGCCCACGGTCGCAGGACGTCGCTGTTCGGCTTCCCGTTCGGGTTTCGTGCGGGGAGCATCTTGCGGGCAAGGGAATCCGGAATGTCGAACGGCCCGCCCTTGGTGTCTCCCATGAAGGACAGACCGCGGTTTTCCGGGAGAACCACCGCCTGGGTCGTGTCCGCGGCGGAAGCCGAGAGGTTGGCGTGGACGGCGGGAACAGGACAGCCGTTGAGGGTCCGTTCCTTCTCGGATCCGTCGTCGAACCCGACCATTGAAATATGGACGGCAGCGCCGTCGAGAACCCACTCCCGATCACTGATTGCGAAAAAGATGCCGCCCGACTCATTGATCCGTTTCAACACCTCGCGATTTGTCCCTCCGCGGATGCCCTGCGTGGCGAGGAGGCCGGCGCGCCGTGTGCGGCCGGCGGCGATCTGTGCGCGGGCTTGCTCGAACCAGTAGCAGCAAAGGTCGGATTCGGCCGGCACGCGGCCCGCCCAGGCCTTGAGGAGGGCGTCGACGTAGGCATCGCCGAGTTCGCGCCGAAGCATTTTGCCGCCGAGAAAAGGCGGATTGCCAACGACGAACTCGGCGGCGGGCCAGGCTGCCGTGCGCGGGTTTGCAGGGTCGGTGAGGTCGAGGACGGAGTCGCGGCACTGGAAGCCGCCCAGCTTGCGCAGCAGCGGGCTGTCGGTGATGACGAAGCCGTTGTCGTGGCTCCATTGGAGATAACCGATCCACACAACCATCTGCGCGAGATCGTGTGCGTACGGACTGAGTTCGAGGCCGCGAAGCTGCCACGGCGCCACGCGCGGGATGTAACTGACCTTAAGGCCGGCTTCAGAGCCGTAGGTGATGACCTCCTTCTCGAAGGCCTTGAGCTTTTGCAGGGTGACGAAGAGGAAATTGCCGGAACCGCAGGCCGGATCGAGCACGGTGACGCCGGCCAGCCGGTCAAGAAAGCGGGTCTTGAGAATATCGGCTTCAATGATGGCCTTGCTGCGCTGTGCGGGCTCAAGCGCGCCGAGGTAGGGAGTGGCCGGTTCTTCCACGCAGCCCGCGCCTCGTTGCGCAATCGCGATCAACTGGCGACCTTCTGCGACGAGCTTCTCGCCTGCGGCGCGCTGCTGCTCACTCTGCCGGACGAGGAGTTCTCCCTTGCGGACCAGCGTCTCGCCCTTCGCAAGAAGATCCGCCGTGTCGACCTTGGTGGGTTGTTTCCTGCCGGTGGCGAGAAGGTTCAGGATGATCGCCCGCACCGCAACCCATTCACGGCGCAGCGGCGCCAGCACAACCGGCTCCACGAGGGTTTCGATATCTTCGCGGCTGGTATAGTGGGCTCCAAGCTGGGCGCGTTTGGCGGGATCAAGTCCGCGTTCGAAAAGGGTCCCGAAAATGGACGCGTCCACGGCATTCCATTCGAGCTGTGCGGCTTCATAGATTGCGTCGATCTCGTCGGGCGTCAGTTCCAGGGCGGGCGCCTCGGTGAACAGATCCCCGTTGAAGTGGCGGATCTCATCAATGCCGAATTGGCCGCCATGCGCCATGCACTGAAACAGCGACCCCATCATCTGTCTCAGGACCGTCGGCTTATAGCGGTGCCTTATGACCATCTGCGAGAAAAGCCTCGGCGGCAGCAGTCCGATGTCCTCGGCGAAGAGGCAGAAGACCATCCGGTCGAGAAACTGGGCCACCGTNNCGGAGCTTGTCCGGCTCAAAGAAAAGACAGCGCAACACTTCGAGGCCGCGGACCGAGCTGATCTCGCCGAGCGCGATCCGGTGCACTTTTGGCGGGGCGCCGGTGAAATTGGTGTGGATTTCGAGGTCGCGTGTGTCGCAGGTGACGAGCAGCGGCGGATTTTCGAGCGCCTCGCGGTACTGCAGGAGCTGCTCGTAGGCTTGGGCGAGGCTGGCTCGAGCGCCCTTGTATTCAAAAGCGAAGAAGCCGCGCTTCCATACGTCTGCCCAGCCGTTGCGTCCGTCCTGCCTGGCAGCGCCTCGTTCAAAGGTGAAGATCTCGCCGGTGGCGTCCAGTTCGGCCGGCTTGGGGTGGCCGACCAGTTCGCAGAGGTCGAGAAAGTGCTGCTGGTAGGAGGCTCGCTCGGACAGGTCGGCGGCAGACCATTTGACGATGAAATCGGCAGGCGTCACGCAACCGCGATGCCAGCAGAGGAATGATCCTGCGGCAAGGGATAAGGAGGTTTTGGAAACAGGAGCCTGGAGGAATCCGACGACCGGCGGCTAGGATTGCGGGGCGACCAGAAGCGTATAGGCGCGATCCGAGCCAAGGTACTGTTTTGCAAGAGCGTTGATCTCCTCGCTGGTGGCGGCGCGGAAGTCGCGTTCGCGCGTTCTGGGCCAATCCAGCCTGGCAGGCCGCTCCTGCGCCTGGTCGAGCACGTAATAGAGCCAGTAACCGTTATCCCGAAGGTGTTGTTCGAGACCGGCAATAACAGGCCGCCGGGCGCGTTCGAGCTCGTCCTCCGTCACACCTCTTCTGGCAATGTCGGTGGAAATCTGCCGAACGATCGCCGCGAGACGACGGGTTTCGCCCGGCGGAGTTGTCATCTGTGTGACCAACATTCCGAATTGCGGATCGGCCTGGCTTTCCCAGGCATAGGCCGTGGCATCGTAGGTGGCCCCGAGTTCTTCGCGGATCTTCACCCGGATGCGGTCGCCCAGGATGGTCGCCAGCAGATCGATCTGCCGCGAGACAGCGACGTCAGCGTTTCCGGGCGTGATCCACGCGATCCACACGACCGCCTTGGGATTGTGGCTTGGAATCTTCGTCTCAACGGCCACGGGTTTCTTCAATGGATGTACGGGCTTCGACGGCAGCAGCGCGCGCGCGGCGCGGGACGGCAGGGTTCCGAACGTCTCTGCAGCCAGTGCAATGACAGCTTCAACGTCCATGTCGCCTGCAACGCCTATTTCGACCGGCCCTGAGCGGAGTTGCGGACCAAGCCACGATTTTGCCTCGGCGAGGGTGCGCTGTTTGATATCGTCGAATTTTGGGACGCCGTAACGCGAATCGCCGTTGCAGACCATCTTCGGGCCCACGGCGGCCGCGAAACTCGCGGCGTCACTGCGCAAAGTCGAAAAATAGCTTCCGAGATGGCCGGCGGCGTTTGTCCAGCCGTCGCTGCGCCAGCCCGGGTCGCTCAGGTAGGCGGTGATCAATTGAAAGAGCAGCCGGAGATGGCCGTTGTCCGTGCCCCCGGTGAAGACGAAGGCGTCGTCCTCAGCCCCGAAATTCAGCGCGACGGAGCTGCCGCGCACAAGCCGGTTGACGGCCTCAAAGTCATGTTTCCCAAGGGCCGAGTCTAGAAAACACACCCCAGTCAGCAAACCCAGGCCGGTCCGGTCCGGCGGTTCGCTCGAGAGCCCGCCTCCCACCCGCACGCGGACGGCCACGGTGCCGGCGACATAGTTCGTGCGCTTCAGGTTCAGACAGACGCCGTTGCCGAAGCGGATCATGTGGATGTCCAGATCGTCGACGAATTTGCGCTCTGCGATTTTGCCCGCCGGTCCGAAATTGGTGTAGGCAAACTGCTCGCGTTGCGCCTCGTCGTTCTCGGCCAGCGGAAATCTCCGGCTGGAGTCATAGATCTCGACGATCTCCCTGGCCGGGTCGCCTAGCTTGAGCGCGCCGCACAAAAGAACGTTCCGTCGCTCGTCAGGCCAGAGTGCGCGAAACGCCTCCAGGCATTCCTCGGGCGTCAGGGAGTTCAGGATGGGCTGCACCGCGGCGAGGAAGGCGGAGGGCGCCTGCGTCACCCGCCCGTTCATCAGATCCGAGAGGATACCCCCGGTCAGCTCTTCCGACTGCCGGGTCGACGCCCGCTCTGACGCGTAGCGGCAGGCGGCGAGCCCGGTCTTTGCCGAGAGCGCGATCTCGGCCCCGTTGAATCCGTGGAGCAACGCGCGCCGGAGTTCGTGCTCAAGGGTCACCAGAGCCCTCATCCAGTTGAACGAGCGGGATTCGATGAAGGCCGACGATTCGGTGAACCGTCCGAAAAACTCATTGTATGACGCGCCGCCGCCGCCGAAGGAGGCGGGATCTTTCTTTACCTCCTCACGCAGCCGCATCGTGAGTATGTCGCAGGCGACCGATCTCGCCATCTGCGTTCGCAGCGAGGCGGCAACCGGCGGGAGGGCGGAGGGCTGGACGCATGAGATTTCGGTGGAGATCCCGCCGCCGCCTTCGGTTTCGGTGAACAACGCAGGGTGCGTCCCCGGACCGGTTTCGGCGGTGCCCACGACGGGTTCCGGTACGGCGGGACGCCGGGATCGGAGGTCGCCGAAATAGTGCGCGATTCCGTCGCCGAGGAACTGAGGGCTCGCGTCGCCGACTGCGATGAGAACCATGCGTTCCGGCCGGTACCAGGTTTCGTAGAACTCGACGAGTCCGGCGCGGTCCGCCCGGTTGATGCAATCGACCTGTCCGATCGGCTTGCGCCGTGCGAGGAGAGTGTTGCCGTAGAGCGCGGTCAACCTGTCCCATCCGATGCGCTCAGAACCGGAGTCACGCGTCCGCCGTTCGCTGAGGATGACGCCGCGTTCAGTCTGGATATCCTCGGGAACGAACGTCACGCCGTCGGCGAAATCGCGCAACACCTGGAGCCCTTCTGCGAGGCTTGCGGAACTGTTTCCGGCCAGGTTGAGAGTGTAGTAGGTGGTGGTCTGGGTTGTGAATGCGCTGACTTCGGCGCCGAAAGCCATGCCGTGGCGCTGCAGGGTCTTCACGAGCGTGCCTGCCGGGAAATGGCGGGTGCCCTTGAAGGCCATGTGTTCGACGAAGTGGGCATAGCCCTGCTGGTCGTCCCGTTCCAGAAGGGAGCCGGTGTTCACCATCAAGCAGAGGCTGATCCGTCCGCGGGGCTCCGCATTGGAGCGCAGGGCAAAGCCCATGCCGTTGGGAAGCCTGCCCCAGGTGATGGCCGGATCGGGCGCGATGTCACTATGCTCGTGCGCCCATGGAAACGGAGCGACCGGCGGTGTGGAGTCGGCAGCGCCTGCGCGCGTGCCGATCAGGATGGCGAGGATGAAGATCGATGCGAGGCGGGCCGGCACAAGCATGGAAACCACAGTGTTTTGCCATGAGAGTCACGCAAGAAGAGGAAACGTGGCGTCCGGAGGGCGGCTTGACTTGAACTGTAGCCGAGAACGTGAACGTAGCTGCGAGCGTGAGCCCCTCGACCTCGCTCGGGGCCTTGAGACCTGCCTGCGATGAGCTTGTCGAATCCGTCGAAACGGCGAGCGGAGGGATCGTCCACTCGCTCACCCCCCGCGGCCGCACTCCTGACGAAACCGCCGCTAGTTTGGCGTCGCCGGCAGAACCGTTATTCGGATGGAGCGGGCGGGGTCCAGGTATCGCGCGGCGAGCTCGTCGATTTCAGGCTTTGTGATCGCCTCGAAATCGCTGCTGCGCGTGCGGCACCAGTCGAGGCGCTCGGGAAACTCCTGACAGGAGCCGACCACGGCGCTGATCCAGTAGGGATTCGTGCGCGCGGACTCCTTCAACGAGGTGAGGACCGGTTGTTTGGCGCGGGCGAGCTCGTCAGGCGTTGCGCCGTTCCTCTGCAGATCGGCTGCGAGCGCCAGGACTGTTTCGACGATCTTCGGCGCCTGGGCAGGATCGATGCTGACCTGGGCAAGGAGAAATCCGTAGCGGGTGTACGTGTCGCTCGGGGCGCTGTAGGCCTCGGGGCTGTAGGCATCGCCCATTTCCTCACGCACTTTCACACGAAGCCGGTCGGAAAGGACTTCGGCCAGGAGGGTGAGCCGGCGGGCGACCCGGACGTCGCGCGAATCCGTGGTGGGCCAGTAAATCGTGACGAGGCCCTTGGGTATTCCGGTCGGCACGGAGTAGCTCTTTGTGAACGGCGCGGGGAAGAGGATCCTGCGCGCGTCGGCAAGTCCTGGCTTTGGCGCCCGTTTGGGCAGGGCGCCGAAGGTCCGCGCCACCGCGGCGATCGCTGCGTCGGTGTCGATGTCGCCTGCAATCGCAACCTCGACGGCGCCGCCGGACAGCTGGGGCGTGAGCCAGTCCTTCACTTCACCGATCGTCCGGGCCGACGCAATTTCGCGAGAGGGCAGGCCGAAGCGCGGGTCATTGCTGGCGAGCAAACGGGGAACCTCTGTGCGCATCGGGCCGGCAGGCGTGTGTGCGAACTGATTGTACATCTCGTCGATGGTCTTTGCCGCCTGCCGTTGGGCCTCGGGCCGGTAGCCGGGATCGACCAGAAATGCGGCGAAAAGCTGGAGTTGTGCGGACAGATCCTCGCGATTGGTGGCGCCGCTGAAGTTGAAGGCGTCGTCGCGGACGCTGAAATTGAGCCCGACGGTCCTGCCTGCGAACAGGCGTTGCAGATCGTCGATGCTGTGTTTGCCGAGGCCGCCCGTGATGAACGAGAGATCGGACAGCAGGGCGAGGCCCGGCCTGGCGGCGGGCTCCGTGAGGCGGCCGGTGCCGACGCGGACGTTGACCCGGACTGTGTTCGCCTCGAAGCCGGTCTTCTTCAGGTTGAGACGGACTCCGTTGGCGAATTCGACCAGATCGATGTCGAGGTCATCGACGTGCTGACGGCGCACGATCGCTCCGGCCGGTCCGAAATCGGTGTAGGCGAATGCCTCGCCGGCGAGGGTTCCCGGCGGCTTGAGCGGAACCGCGCGGCTGGTCTCATAGACCGATGCGATGACCCGCTCGGGTGAGGCGGACTCCTTCGACAGGTCGACATTGCCGGTCAGGAAGACCTGGCGCCCGTCTGCGGCCCATGCAGCACGGAATGCGCGCAGGCAGTCGGCGGCTGTGACCTTGTCGAGAGCCGGTTTGAACAGCGCGAGATCGGCGGC
Organism: Opitutia bacterium; assembly: GCA_003157575.1. Lineage (GTDB taxonomy): Bacteria > Verrucomicrobiota > Verrucomicrobiia > Opitutales > Opitutaceae > Fen-1467. The sequence goes on along the minus strand of PMKA01000076.1, from coordinate 5,689 downwards.
GGGATGGGTGAATACCTCGTTGCGCAAAAGGCACGAGACGAGTTCATTGGCGAGCTCCTCCGAACGGCGCGTGGGCGCGCTCCTGGCGCCTTGTTCGAGGGAATTGGCATAGTTCGCGACCGCCTCCGCAAGTTCGGCGGGCTGGAAACCGTATTCGAGCGTCCGCCGCAGTTCCTGCTCGGCGACGGTGAGCGCGGCGCGCCAGTTCTCCGGCTTGCAGGTCAATTCCACGGAGGCGTTGCGGAAGAAGTTGTAGGCGTCGCTGACGTTGCAGTAGCCCTCCGTGAACGGCGCATTCTCCGTCTTTGCGAGAATCGAGAGGCGGCGGGTCAGCATCTGGAATCCGAGATCGCGCGGAAGTTCCCGGAGGCGCTTTTCGGCGGTGTCGGGCTCGCCGCTATATGCCGTCAGCGTTTGAATTGAAACCGTGGCGCTTGCGGCCTCGGGCTCCGGGTGGAAGCCGACGTGCAGTCCGGGCGCGGCGGAAACGCGCCCGAGGTCGGGCTGGGGCCGCGCCGGGGCGCGAGCTTTGAGAGACCCAAGGGCCGCCTTGATCTGGGCGTCAACGGCAGCCGGGTCGAAGTCGCCGATAGCGATGACCGCCATGTTTTCGGGACGATACCAGGCGTTGTAGAAGTCAACGAACGGCTCGCGCGAAGACTTCTCGATGACGTCCGTCAGTCCGATGGGCAGGCGTTTCGGAATCAACGAGTCGGGCAGCAGGAACTCGTTTTCCGCGACCCAGGAGCGGTATTCGACGGAATCGCGGGTGCGCTTTTCGGCGAGGATGATGCCGCGCTCCTTGTCGATCTGTCGGGCGTCGATCAGAAGGCCGCCGGCGTAGTCGCCCAGAATCTGGAGTCCCTCGGCCAGCGTTGCCGGCCGGGTGTCCGGCAATTCGAGGAGATAGACCGTGCTGTCGAAATTAGTGGACGCGTTGGTGTCGGCCCCGAAGCCCATCCCGAGGCGCTGCAGGTATTCAACCAACGTGCCGGGTGCGTAGTGCGTGCTCCCGTTGAAGGCCATGTGCTCGAGAAAATGGGCAAGCCCGCGCTGGGACTCGGTCTCGTAGAGGGAGCCGGAGCCGACCACGAGCCGCAGACTGGCGCGGTTCCGGGGCTCTTTGTTGGGCAGCACAACGTAGCGAAGGCCGTCCGGAAGCCGGCCCCAGACAGCAGCCGGGTCCGGCTTGAGGTCGCTCGTTTCCTGGCCAAATGCCGGTGGCGCGGCAGGAACCGGGCGCGGCAAAAATAGCACAAGGGCCAGCAGAACCGGCAGGCACAACGGGCGGCGGCGGAGACACGACATCATGGTCCCGTAAGTTGCGCAGTATGCGGTGCAAGGCAAGGGCACGTGCGGGGCATGCTGCAGGCGTCACCCGGCGGTATGCAGAGCCGCCGCCTCGAAGGTTCGCGCACCTGCCGGGCTCCATGTGTGTTTTTCATGGCCACCGTCGGCTCGCGTCTCCATTTTGGCGTCATGAAGGCAAGACGAAGCCGGGTGAGCGGCGAGGACGAGGATTCCCGTCTGGGAGGGCGCAAGGGACCGGATTCGGAATTTGTCGCGCGGAATCGCTGGAAGTCGTGCTTGCCGGCGTTGAGAGTGTTGCCAAGCGTATCGCGGTTTTGAACCGACCGATGAAAATCAATGAGAGCAAAGTCAGAGTCGGGGCGTCCTCGACTCTCGATCCCCGATCTTTGACGCGGCTGTGATCTGGCTTTATCGATTTCTTTTCATCCCCGCGCTGTTGATGGCGCTGCCGTATTACCTTCGGCGCATGTGGAAGCGCGGAGGATACGGGCGCAATTTCGGCCAGCGTTTCGGCGCGACGCCGCCGCTGCCGCCCAAGAGGGCCGGCGTTCGGCGCATCTGGTTGCATGCGGTGAGCGTGGGCGAAGTGCTTGCGGTCGGCCCGCTGCTGGAGGCCTTCAAGAAGGACGATTCGGTCGAGGTCTATCTGAGCACGACGACGAGCACTGCCTGCGAGATCATCCGCGACCGGTACGTTTCCATGGTTGTCGGATTCGGGTACTTTCCGTTGGACTGGTGGTTGTTCAGCCGTCGCGCGTGGAGGAAGATCAGGCCGGATCTGGCAATTCTCACGGAAGGCGAACGCTGGCCGGAACACATACGGCAGGCGCGCCGTCATGGCGTGGCGGTGCTCAGCATCAACGCCCGTCTGTCGGATCGCAGCTTCCGGCGCATGTCGCGGGTTCGCTGGCTGGTGCAGCCGCTGCTCGGCGACGTTGCCTGCAGCCTCCCCATCTCCGACCGGGACGAGGAGCGCTTTCGCAAACTGGGTTATCCACCGGAGCGGCTTCGGACGTTGGGCAACATCAAGCTCGATCTGACGATCCCTTTGCTTGAGGAGCGGCAACGAAGCGAATTGCGGCGGGCGCTGGGTTTGCGGGAAGGTCTGGTGCTGCTCGGATCGTCCACCTGGGAAGGCGAGGAACTGGCGTTGGTGGAGGCGTTGAAGGTCGTGCGCAGCCGGGGCCTGGCGGCGTCCCTTTTGCTGGTGCCCCGACATGCGGAGCGGCGTCATTCGGTCGCCGCCGCCCTTGGAAAGACGGGGCTTCGGTTTCACCTGCGTTCCCACGGCCAGGCGCCGCACGAGGTGGACGTGGCGGTCGCCGACACGACGGGCGAACTCCGCATGCTGACACAGCTGGCCGATGTCGTGTTCTGCGGCAAGAGCCTGCCTCCGCACGACGGCGGGCAGTCGCCGGTGGAGGCGGCGGCGCTCGGCAAACCGCTTCTTTTCGGTCCGCACATGAGCAATTTCCGGGAGATCGCCCGGACGTTGCGCGAAAGCGGCGCGGCGCGCGAGGTGCTCAATGAAAGCGAACTGGCTGCGGCATGCGTCGAGCTGTTCGGCGACGATGTCCGGCGGGTCCGGATGGGCGAGGCGGCGCTGGCGTGGCATGCGCACAACCGCGGCGCGGTCGAACGCACCCTGGCGGTGATTTACGAATTTCTGGCGGCTCTTGAAACGCGATCAAGGGAGGCGGCCCCGTCCGCGCCGGAAAATTGAACATTGGTTGCGACGATGAACGGCCCTCCGGCAAAATCGCTCCGCGCCGCGACGAAATCGACAGGAAATAGCATGACGACTCAGGAACGACTCAGACTTCATCTACAGAAGACGCCCGACGCCGCCCGCGCCAACTGGGTGGCTGCCAACGCGACCGTGGTCGGGGACGTGACGCTCGGCCCGAAATCGAGCGTCTTCTACGGCGCGGTGTTGCGCGGAGACATCGCACGGATCGTCGTCGGCGAGGGTTCCAACATCCAGGACAACGCCATTGTGCATCTGGCGGACGATCTCGACGCCGTGATCGGCGCATGGTGCACGATCGGCCATGGCGCGATTGTCCACGCGTGCACGATCGAGGATGAATGCCTCATCGGCATGGGGTCGACGATCCTCGACGGCGCCGTCATCGGGGCGCGGAGCATCGTGGGCGCCGGAGCGGTGGTGACTCCGAGGACCGTGGTGCCGCCTGGCTCGCTGGTGCTTGGATCGCCCGCCCGGGTGACCCGCCAGCTCACCGAAAAGGAGCAGGCGGGGCTGCGTCACTGGGCGGAGAAATATCTCGAGGTTTCACTGGCCCACGCGGCGCACGAGAAATCGAAGCCGCCCGTGTAAGGGCCCGCGCCGGGGTTCGCCATTCAGGGCGATGAGTCCGTCCGCCACGGCCGAAGCCATTTTCCGAAACTGAATCTGAGTGAATCGCAGCCGGATCGGACGCGCCGGCGCTTGCGAGAATCGAATCCCGGATCGCCGAGCTCAGGCGCCATCTGTTCCGTAGGAACCGGACCCGACGGCATGCCCGTTCATCGACGCGATCTGGATTGCAGAAATATTCGCCACGCAATTTGATCGACCGTCGTGAAATCCCCGTCAAGCAGATGGCTCGCACTTTTTGGCGCCGGCCTGCTGTCAATCACCGTCGCGCCGGCCCGGGACAAATGGATCGCTGCGAGGTCGCCGCATTTCGAGATGTTCAGCAGCGCCTCTGAAAGTGATTCGCGGGATCTGCTGAACAAGCTCGAACAGTTTCGCGCGACGGTTCTGGCGATCTATCCGCTCCCGCGGTTTTATGACCCGAAGACGACGATCGTTCTTTTCGCGACCGACAGGCAGTTCAAGCCGTACAAGCCATTGTTCGATGGCAGGGCTGCGAATGTGGCCGGCTACTGCACCGGAGGCTTCGACGAGACAATGATCACGATGACGGCCGACAACGATTCCGAGCAGACCGATGAGATCATCTTCCACGAATATGTGCATTTGCTGATTGGATCGACGGGCGACACGATGCCGCTGTGGTTGAATGAAGGACTGGCTGAGCTTTTTTCGACCTTCAAAATCGTCGGCGACTCGTACGAGATGTGCCGGGAGAAGCCGGAGCATACCAATCTGCTGCGCAATTCTCATCTGATGCCTCTCGGCGAGTTGTTTGCGGTGACCCGGCAATCCTCCGATTACAACGAAGGAACCCGGCAGGGAATCTATTATGCCGAGTCATGGGCGTTTGTGCATTTCATGGTGTGTGGAAAGGAAAGCGAAAGCGCAGATTATCTTTCCAGGCTCTCCCGGTTCAACGAGCTCATCGCTTCGCCGAATGCACCGATCCACCGGAGCTTTCGGGAAGCGTTTGGAATGGATTATGACGAGATGGAGCGGGAACTGGGGAGATACCTCAATGGCGGCAGCTACCGCTACAAACGGGGTCGGCTTGTCCTGGGCGATCTTGCCTCGCAGATCAAATTCCGGCCGGCGGGAGATTTCGAGCGGGATGTCGCGTTGATCAATCTTCGATGGCGGGTGCGGGATTCCGGGGATGCCGCCTACCAGTTGCTGCAACTGGCGCAAAGTCATCCGGAGTCTCCTCTGCCGCACGAGGTGCTGGCCGCCGTGGCATGGAAGAGCGACGACACGGAAGTGGCGCTCGGCCATTGGCAGCGGGCGGCGGAATTGGGCTCGGACAACCCTTTTGTCTACGTGCGTCTTGCCGCCGACCGGCTCAATCGGCTGAGCATGGGCCTGTCTCTTGACTACCGGATGCCCGAGGAGCTTGCGGGCACCCTGCGAGGGTGGCTGGATCGGGCGATAACATTGAGTCCGCGATGGCTCGAAGCCTATGAGAAGCTGGCCATGGTGGAGGCGTTTGCGGAGCAGCCCCGGGTGGACGCGGCCAATCGAGCACAGGAGGCCGCGCCGAAGATGAGAGACAAGACGCGCACGCTGTTCGCCATCGCTGTGATCCACTGGCGCGTAGGCGACGATGCCGGAGCCCGGCAGATTGCTGAGTTCCTGATTGCGGCGCCGGAGACCTCACCGCAACTGCGTTCCCTGGCCAAACAGCTCAAAAAGCGTCTGGCCCTGAAAAATCCGCCGGCCGCTCCCGTGGCCGCGGCGCCAGCGGGGAAGGCGTCGTAGACGCCCTATCGGGTGTGGGCGGGCTCAGCCGCCTTGCCGGAATTGGCGATGTACGTCATCCGGCCGGCCTCACTCCGCGAGGTTCACGTGCACGGCCGCGCGCTCGAAGTCCGTTGCTGCGAGCAGCGCCTGGGGCCGCATGCCCCCGAGCGGGGCAACCCAGCGGTCCGGAACGATCTCCAGCCGCGTGTTGAAGTAGGTGGCGATGTCGTTGAAGTAGGCGCGGGCCAGCGCGACGCGCTG
>PMKA01000127.1 GCA_003157575.1 Opitutia bacterium | reverse complement strand
GCCCAGCGCGCCCGGCTCGATCGGGTTCTGGCCGCCTTCCGCTGTCAGGCTCTTGCCGACGAAAATGATTGTCGCGTGCTCGTAGAAGTACTTCAGTTCGCCGGTTGTATTGACGATCAGGCAATCAATTTCGCCCGGCACCAATTCCTCTTGGGAGAGGATTTCGCTGCGATAGGCGAACTTCACACCGCGTGCCTCCAACTCGCGCCCCACCTCACGGCTGCGCTCGAAGTGGCGCGGCACCAACACCAGGAACAGGTTCGGGAACCGCGTCCGCAACCGGAGGAATTGCTCCGCCAGGATCGCTTCCTCGCCCGCATGCGTGCTGCCGCCGACGATCAGCGGCGCGTCCGACTTCACCCCGGCCTGGCGCAAGAGCGCCGGGACATCCAGCGACCGGCGCTCGTCGAGCCGGGCCGCGTCGAATTTCAAGCTGCCGACAATCCGAATCGCGTCTGGCCGGCAACCCAGTTGGCGCAGCCTGGCGGCGTCCGCCTCGTTCTGCGCGCCGACCCCGGCCAACTCGGCGAACAGACGTCGGAACAGAAAGCCAAACCGTTTGTAGCCGCGATACGACCGGTCGGACAAACGGGCGTTGACCAGGAATACCGGCTTGCCACGTTTGCGCGCGCCCCAGAGAAAATTCGGCCAGATCTCCCCTTCTACGAGCACAATGGCCTCGGGTCGCACCGTAGAAAGCGCCCGCGTCACAAACCGGCGGTGGTCAATCGGGTAGTAGATCTTGCTGATGTGGGTGGGCAGCTTACGATGCAATTCGCCCATCCCCGTCGTCGTGGTCGTGGAGACGACGATCTTAAGGTTTGGCATGCGCAGTTCCAGGGCCCGGATGAGCTGAGTGCAGACGTTCCCCTCGCCTACGCTGACCGCGTGGATCCAGAGCACGTTGCGGTTGGTGATCGCCTGCTTGAACTTCACATCGTAGTAGCCGAATCGCTGCCAGACCCCCTTCTGCCAGTTCCCCCGGCGAAACATCCGCCAGAAGTAATAGGGAAAGGAAAAGACGAAACCGGCCGTAAACAAGATATTATACAGAATGCGCACTGCGATGGTCCTAACTCAATCGTTCTCACTGTATTCTTGAGAATCCGAGCCTCCGGCGCAAAACAATTCTTCGGGAACTTAACGTTAGACTTGCCAAATGACTCTATATCTTTAGATTTGTCGGCTCATTTAAATATATGAATTTATCAGGACTCAACGCCTTCCTGGCCATGGCAGGGCCCGCGACTCCGCCCGGAACCGCTCCGGATCCCAAAGGCCAGATCGTCAGCACGCTGGGCATGTTTCTCATCATGGGGGCGATGTTCTATTTTGTCCTCATCCGGCCCCAGCAAAAGAAGGCCAAAGAGCACGCCGAACTCCTGCGCTCGGTCCGCCCCGGAGACAAGGTGTTGACCAGCAGCGGGATCGTCGGCGTCGTCCTGACGGTCAAAGAGCGAACGATCACCGTTCGCTCCGGCGACTCGAAGCTCGAAATCGCCAAATCCGGCATCGCCGAAATCACCGAGCGCGGCGGCGAGGCCTCCCAATCCTAGTTTTGCTCAGTTCCCTTTCCCCAATAACCCACCATGAACCGAAATAACTTCTGGAGATTTGTCCTCGTCGCCCTGGTCGTTCTGTGGTCGATTTACGAACTCTACCCCCCGCAGGGGCGGGATCTGGTCCAATACTTCCGCGAGCGCGCCGTCAGCCAGGACACCAATTTCAACGCCATCGTGACCAAAGCGGTGTCGCTGCAAAGGGGGGCGCCCGAAAAGGCCTACGACAATCTCAGGGAAGCCGTCGGGACCAACGACCTCATGAAGTACTTCCCGTTCTTCGATGCCAAGAACGAGGCCAAGCCGACCAGTTACATCCTGAACCGTTTGCAGCGGGAAGCCGCGGGCCGCATCCGCCTGGGCATCGATCTCCAAGGCGGCACGTCCTTCCAGGTCAAGCTGGACACCGCCGGTCTGACCAACAAGGAGCACACGGACACCAGCGCGGTTCTCTCGCAGGCGGTGGAAGTGCTCCGCAAGCGCGTGGATCGTTTTGGTGTTGCCGAACCGCTCATCGTGCCCCAGGGCAATTACACCATCCTGGTGCAACTGCCCGGCATGTCCGCCGCCGATCAGCAGATCGCCAAGGAAACGATCTCGAAGGCCGCCTACCTGGAGTTCCGGCTGGTGGAGCCTGAAAGCGACCAGGACATCGAGCGCGGAGAGATTAAGCCCGGCTGCGTGGTTCTGAGCCACAAGGAGCGAAGCCGGGATGGCCGCGAGTACGTCGAGCGGGTCGAGGTTCGGCGGCGGGCGGAGATGGACGGCAGCAGCCTCAAGAGCGCGATGGTAGTGCGCGGCAACCTGGGCGAGCCGGAGATCGACTTCACCCTCAACGACGAGGGCGCAAAACGCTTTGGCGATATTACTCGCGACAACGTCGGCCGGCGGCTCGCAATCGTGCTGGACAATGAACTGTGTTCCGCGCCGGTCATCCGCTCGCCCATCGAGGGCGGCCGCGGCCAGATTACGGGGCAGTTCGATGTGCAGAGCGCTCTTCAGTTGGCCAATTCGCTGGAGAATCCTCTCAAGACCCCGCTCTCCATCGAGGCCTCCCGCCAGGTGGACCCGACGCTGGGCAAGGACGCCATCCGCAGCGGTGTTACCGCTTCGATCTATGGCACGCTGGCGGTTTCGGCGTTCATGCTCGTTTATTATATGATTGCCGGCGCCGTCGCCAACGTGGCGCTGATCGCCAACATCGTCATC
>PMKA01000207.1 GCA_003157575.1 Opitutia bacterium | reverse complement strand
GCGCACCCGTCGCGCCGCCGTCCAGGGCGGCAGAGCGATCCAAAGGGGTCAAACTTTGCACTTTGCCATCGATTGAACGGATGAGCGATCCAAAGGGGTCAAACTTTGCACTTTGCCATCGATTGAACGGATGGCATAAGGGTGACGTTTCGGACGCCTGACGGCGCAGTTGATCACAGCTCAGATTCACCGACGGGACGCACCGCCGTCCCTGGTATTGCGAGAACGCAGCTGCCCGAGGTGCGCGCCGGGCAGCCTCCGGTTGCTCCCCTCTGCGCCCATTCCCCGCCAAATCGACCGCCTTACCGTTCAACGGCCGCAGCCAGCAATGCATCGAGGTGCGACTGATAGGGCACACCGCGCGCGCGCCTGGATTCGCAGCCGGCCAAGCACAGAAGACGGTATCCGGATGGAGATCGCCTCCGATGTCGGCTTCAAGCTGGGAAACTCCGCAAAGCGTCCGCCGCGCAAGCTGGCAGGCCGGCTGTTCTTATCCTCTTTCACACGGAGCTTTTTCATGGCCGAGCTTACGGGCCAAACATTGCACTTTGTCATGAACGCCGATCCCCGGCCACGGTCTCTACCGGCGACTCGCGCCCGGCCCTGAGACGAAGGGTGAGCTCCTCGGCCTCCTCGAGCCATTCAAGTTTCTCCCGAAAAGTGGTCTTCAGCCCGATCAGCAGCGTCTGCAATTCGGCGCCTTCCGGCGTGCACCACTGCCATCCGGGATGGTTGTAGAGTTTCTCCTTCGTCATCGGTACGGCTCCAGTTTGCGCAGGGCCTTAATGTCGAGCAAATCCTTTTCCCGGCCGGCGGCTGATTTCATCGCAATCAGCCCTTCGTAACCCACAATCGGCGCCTCCAGATCGCCGGCAATCTTCACCCGTTTCGCCCCAGCAAACTCCCGCGCGAAATCGAACGGCTCGTAAACAAATACATCAATCGGAGTCCTGCGGTGAACATCGCTCCAGAGTTTGAGCACAATCATGTTTTTGTCCTTCCGCCACGCCTCGCGCTTTAGCGGATCAGCGAACTCCTCCGGAGTCACAGGAACCGACATTTGATACCCTATGCCGAGCAACGCACGAAGGCCCCGGATGATGTTGTCGGGTCGCAATCCGATGACGAGATCCACGTCACGAGTCAGGCGTTCATACCCGTGCGCGTTGACGGCGAGACCGCCAACGATCAGGTATTCGACCTTCGCAGAACCAAGCGCCGCAACGATCGCCTCGATGCTTCGGACTTCCATCGTCTGGAAGAATAGGGTCGGCCCGGTCAGATGTCCAGCCGAGCGAGCCACGTTCGTTCAGCGGCGGTTCCGCAAGAATGCCTTCACTTCGTCATGCGTGCCGTAGAAGTGGAACTCCAGCGTGTCTCCGCGACGTTGAAAAATGAGGCGCATGTCGAGTGCGCCGCGGCATTCCAGGAAGATCCCCTAAAAGGGGTCAAACTTTGCACTTTGCCATCGATTCGCCGCCGCCTTGCCGGCGAGTTGGGCGAAATCCGCCTTCTTACCAAGAGGGAGCAGGCGGGAACGGCCGGCCGGCCCATTCTCCAGGGCATCGCCCTTCGCGGGGCCTGCCTACGCCAAGCTGAGCGACTGGGCGCCGTTGGGCATCTTGATCGTCACCTCGCCGGTCGAGATGTCGAGGTGCACCGTCCGGTTCACAGCGCCGCCGAGATCGGTTGCCGCCACATACAGTCCCCTCTGCTGGACGTTTTGCCTCACGGCCTCGATGTTGCGGGACCCGATCTTGAACGGATCGTTGCCCTGCAGCACCGCCGCGCCNNGTGTCGGCGAACATCGCCGGCTGCACCGCCGCCTTCTCCGGGGAGATCGAGGACTCCGGCAGCATCAGGTGGAGGATGCCTCCCGCATGAACGGCAGCGTCGTACGCCACAACGGCGACGCACGACCCGAGCGCATAGGTGCTCAGGGTCATGTTGGTGTTGTTCGAAGCCGCGACATCCCCGACGCCGATGACCACGCGTTGGGCAAACAGCGAGGCGATGGTTGGGGATCCGGGCATGCTCAGAATTCCGCAGGGGGGTTCGCCCGCCAGGAGAATGCGGGGTCGCCGGAATGGATTCGATCAGGAGAAGACGAGCAGTCGCTGGTTGATCGGTGCGATCAGGTTGTGGTTGCGAATCTTGGCGATCGTCGGAGGCGTCAGCATCACTCCGTCGCTGATCAGGAGCAAACCGTGGGGGCTGTAGATTCCGCCGGCCAGCACCATCCCGGGCTGCAGATCGTCGAGCAGCACCTCGCGCACCTGGCGGGGCAGCTCGAGAAGATGGGTGACCTTCAGGAACAGCCGCACCGCCTCGGGGTCAAGGGCCTGGCCGGACTGGCTGAGGACGAGATCGATCGCCTGCTGCCGGGGCAGGCTGCTCTCGACGAACACGACGGCCACCGCCAGGCAGCGCGCCGTCCATGGGATCGCGTAGCCCGCAAGGCCGTCCGGATACCCCGCACCGTCAAAGCGCTCATGATGGGCGCGGATCGCCTCGCCAACCGAGGCGCGGGCGTCGACGTTCGACGCCAGCGTCTGGCTGTAGATCGGATGATTCCGGATGAGCGTGCGCTCGTGGTCCCCCAGCTTTTCCGGATTGGCGCGGAACGTGCGCAGCAGGTCCCGCGGGACGCCGATGAGCCCCAGGTCGCAGAGCCAGGCGGCCGCGCGCAGCACATGCCGCTCCTCGTCCTTGAAGTATTCCGTCTGCGCCATCTTGTCGGCAATCTCCACGACGGCCTTGGTCTGCCCGCCGAGCAGGGGGTCGTAGGTCGTCAGAATCCTGCAGCACAGGTCGAGCGAATGATCGTAGCGAATCGCGAGCGCCTGGTTGGCGTGGTTCAGCGCCTGCCTCTGCAGCTCGAGATCCCGCACCTGAAGCTCCAACGCCTGGTTGGCGTTCGTGAGCTCGGTGTTGAGCCGCTGCGTCTCCTTCTGCAGCGCCTCGTTCCTGACGAGCAGCTCGTAACGGTTGACGGCGTTCTTGACCGTGGTGGTGAGTTCCTCGCGCAGCCAGGGCTTGGCGATGAAGCGGAAGATCTCGCCGCGATTGATCGAGTCGACAATCGTCGGCAGGGAAAGGACGGCGGTGATGAGAATCCGCGATGCGTGCGGCTGAAGCTGCTTGCACTGCACGAGAAACTCCAGGCCGGTCATCTCCGGCATGCGCTGGTCGGCGATGATGACGGAGAACTCGCGCTCCTTCACCAGCGCAAGGGCCTTGCTCGCGCTCGACGACGCCACGACGTGCACATTCTCCCGCTCCAGCGTCTCCGTGAGCGCGCGGAGCACGGCCGGCTCGTCGTCAACAATCAGCAGGGGCAGGGATAAGGGCGTCGAATTCATGGGAGGGGGCGGGCAGCGGTCGCATGGCTGGCGCCCGAGATTTCGAGTTGATGACAGATGTATTCGGGGATGCGTTCAAGCGGGACCTGCTTCTGCGCGGCGCCGTTCTCCCATGCCGCGCGCGGCATGCCGAAGACCACGGATGAAGCCTCGTCCTGGGCAAAGGTCGCGGCGCCGCGTTCCCGCAGGCGCAGCAGTCCCTCGGCTCCGTCCTTGCCCATGCCGGTGAGCACGCCCGCGATCACCTGCGGTCCCAGGCCTGCATCCACGGCAGATTTGAAAAGGATGTCGACCGCGGGCCTCTGGTGCCAGACTTGGGGGCCTTCAATCACCCGGGCGCGGAATTGTCCGCCCTGGCGGCTCACCAGGAGGTGGAAATTCCCCGGCGCCACGAGCGCGCGACCCGGTTCAAACAGGTCCCCGTCTTTGGCCTCGCTCACACGGAACGCGCACAGCTGGTCGAGCCGGTCCGCGAACGCCCGCGAAAACATCGCCGGGATATGCTGCACGATGGCGATCGGTGGAAGACCGTCGGGCAGGCGCGTGAGCACCTCTCGCAACGCCTCGGTGCCGCCGGTCGAGGCGCCAAGAAGAATCAGACGGCAGGAGCCTCCGGCCGGCGCGCGGGCCCAGGTCGCGCCCCCCCCTCCCGGCACCGCCTGCCGGACCGCCGCCGCAACCGGCTTCGCAGGCGACGACGGGTGCAGCCGCGCAACGGCAGCCGCCTTCACCTTCGCCACAAGCTGGGCGCCCATCTCGCCCAACGACAAGGGGCCTCCGGGTTTTCCGAGCACATCGACGGCCCCGAGGCGCAGCGCCTCCATCGCCTGTTCCGAACCGGTCCCCGTCAGCGAACTCAACACCACGACGGGAAGCGGCCGTTGTTCCATCAGGATCTTCAGAAAGTCGAGCCCGCCCATGCGGGGCATTTCAAGATCGAGGGTCAGCACGTCCGGCTTGAGCGCAATGATCTGGTCCCGGGCCGCGTACGGATCGACCGCAGTTCCGACAACCTCGATCTCCGGATCCGCCGCCAGCGCCTCGCTGATCAGTTTGCGCACCACCGCAGAATCGTCGACCACCAGCACACGGATGCGGTTCGCGCTCATGGTTTCACGGAAAGCGAGCGCCTGTAGATTGCCGGTCCCACCATGGTGAGCGAATGACGGATGCTCGTGAGACTCTCCGAATGCCCCACCAGCAGGTAGCCGCCGGGGACAAGCTGTCCGGCCAGCTTGCCGATAAGCTCCTCCTGGGTGGGGCGGTCAAAATAGATCATCACATTCCTGCAGAGAATGAGATGGTAGGGTTGGGAAAAACGGAAAGGGCCGTCAATCAGGTTGAGGTAGGAGAAAGTCACGTGTTCCTGAAGGACCGGCTTCACGCGATACTTGCCCTCCTGGGGGCCGAAGCCGCGCTGGAAGTATTTTGCCACAAGCAGCGGCGGCACATGGCCGACCACGCCCTCCTCGTTGTAGATTGCGGCGCGTGCGCGATCGAGCACGTTGTGCGAAATGTCGGTGGCGTCGATGTGCCACGCCCAGTCGGCGGCCAGCGCAGGCAGGGTCTCGGCGATGGTGACCGCCAGGGAATAGGGCTCCTCGCCGCTCGAAGAGGCCGCGCTCCACACCTTGAGATCCGGCCAGCACTCGGCGCGGCGCCGGCCTGCGAACTCCGGCAGGATCTTGGTCTGCAGATACTCGAAATGATGGCTCTCCCTGAAAAAGTAGGTGTGATTTGTCGAGATGACGTCGATCAGGTTCGCAACCTCGTCCTTCGCCCCCGGCGTGCGCAGAAACGAACAGTAGTCGGAGATCGACGCCAGCTGCATGGCGCGCAGCCGCTTTCCGAGCCTGGCCGTCACCAATTCCCGTTTGTCGGGACCAAGGTTGATCCGGCTTCGCTCGTAAACCAAGTCTCTGATGAATTGATAATCGCTTTCCCGCATGGCGGTACAACCTGTATCGACCCGTCAGAGCCCGAATGAAGACGGGAACTGCCGATTCCCCCGCTGTTGACGACATCCGGCATTTTTTGCCCCTGTGCCGGGGTCAGACAGGGCCAGACGGTGAGTCCAGGGCGACCGCCGCTTCTTAAACCCTCATTATTCCCTTGATATCAAGCAAGTAATGCCAGCCCGCTCGCCGATGGCACCCCCCGTGCTAAATCCACGGGCATGATCGAACCGTTGGTTGCGTCGAACAATTATCAGATTGCCTGCAAGCTCCTCGACGCCGTCACGCTTCGCCACGAAGCCATCGCGGCAAATGTCGCCAACGCCGAGACCCCCGGCTACCGGCGGATGGATCTTGCACCCAGCTTTGCGGCCGAGCTCAAGGCCAGCATCGCCCGCGGCGACCTTTCCCAGACCGCCTCCACACTTCAACCAGCCCTGGAGCAGGATACCCACGCCCGCAGTGTCCGCCCGGACGGGAACTCCGTGGAGATCGAACACGAGTTGCTCGAGATGAACAGGAACTCCGCCGAACACGAATATCTCAGCCAGATCGTCACCTATAACCTGAAGCAGCTCAAGATGGCGATCACCGGCAGGCGCTGCGGGGGTGGTGGTTCGCCGCCTGGGCCGGGCGCTCCGGCGACTGGAGGTAGCTGCGGCTGTGGCAGGCCGTCGGCTTCCACGAAGTCGCGGCCCAATGCGATCTTCGCGCCCATCATGCGAAAGAAGTTCGGCGTGACTCTAGCGAAGGCGACTTGCTCGGGAGAGCCGTCTTCCCTCGGCAGAGGACCGCGGCCGGTGACGACCGCCGTGAACTCCTCGAACGTGCTCTTGGCCGAGTTGCGCAGATCGAAAAAGTCGGCGTTGGAGAACGGGAAGTCCTTCACGCTGCGCTTGCGCATGTCACCGCAGGCCATCACCAGCCGGTCCGGATTGCGATACGGCAGCGGCCGCAACAGCACCGCATGGGTCACGCTGAAAATCGCGGTGCTGGCGCCGATGCCGAGCGCAATGGTTACCACCGCGGTCAGCGCGAACGCCGGGCTCCTCCGCAACGTGCGCCATGCGAATGCAAGATCCTTGGCCAGCATAAGGTTCAGTGCCCCGCCAACCGGCCGATGGCCGGCGCAGTGAGCCGGAAAGTGGTCCACTCGTCCATGGGGACCG
>PMKA01000159.1 GCA_003157575.1 Opitutia bacterium | reverse complement strand
ATGCCGACGACGCCCACCCGCTGGGTAGGCTGAACGCCGCATTGGATGATGGGATTGAAGACAGTGATGCCGCCGCAGAAGAGGGGCCCGGCGGAAACGTCGGCAATGGCGTCCGGCAGCGGCGTCGCCCAAAGCCAGTCGCAGCGGACGCGGTCGGCAAAGCCGCCAAAACGGCCGATCATGGTTGCCTGAACGGTGGAGCAAAGGTTGTGATCGCCCGCGAGGCACTGGGGACAGGACATGCAGCTGTGGGAGAACCAGCCCAGNNGGTCGGAATGGCAGATGCCGCAATGGCTGACCTTGATCTCGACCTGTTCGTCGCCAAGCGGGCCGGGATCGAATTCAAACGGCTGCAGCGGTTTTCCCTGACCGGTCGTGGCATAGGCTCTGATTTTCGCAGTCATGGCTGTGGCGTGAGATTGGTGGAGGGGCAATTGGACATTATAGCAAAGGGAGCCCACATGATGGTGGAGTCAAATCGGCCCCGGGCGCCGTTGTCGGGCAGACGCGGTGGCACTTGTTCGAAGGGCGAGGCCAGGACGGAATCAGGTTTTGGGGCTTGGGGTGGACTGGGCGGCTGGGCGGTGAGAGAGGATGGGGACGGCCGGAGGTTTCCCTCCCCGGCTACTCCGGCGTCAGGGGTCCGTGACGATTGGTTGCATAGTGGGACGTAATCCCTTGACACGCCGGCCTGCGCTCACACCTCGTTTTTTACCTTGGACGAAAAACCATATGCAAATCCACGATCTGCCGTTTGGAGTCCCTGATTGGGCTGGCGTCCCCGCTGAAAGAAGGAACGGGGAGACCGGGTGGGCCGACTGGCGTGTCCGGCAGTTCGGCCCCATCCGGGTGCGAATGCTCGATTACTCGCCCGGCTATCGTGCCGACCACTGGTGCGAGAAGGGCCACATCCTGTTCTGTCTGGAAGGGGAATTGATCACCGAACTCGAAGATGGAAGGGAGTTCGTCCTTCGGCCCGGAGTGAGCTACCAGGTGGCTGATCACGCGGAACGGCATCGCTCGCGCACTGCGGGGGGCGCAAAGCTGTTTGTTGTCGATTAGGCGCCGGAGGCGGTGCACTTGACCCCGAGCATGAAGATCGGAATCAGGCAATTATCCGAGAATCGATGCATCTTCTGACCCATGCGCTTGCGGGATGGTGCGTCGGCTGCAGTCTTCCAATGTCGCCCAAGGAACGGGCATTGTGCATTGGCGTTTCGCTGCTGCCCGACGTCGACGGCCTCAGCATCGTCGGTGGAGTCCAGGCGGTTTATGACTATCACCACGTCCTGGCGCACAACCTTCTTTTTGCTGCGGCTTCCTCGCTTCTGATCCGGTGGCCCGCGCGATGCCGGCCGTTGATGGTCCTCCTTCTGATGGCGTTGTTCCATCTTCATCTCTTGATGGACCTGTTCGGTTCGGGACCCGGTTGGGGGATCGCCTATTTCTGGCCGTTCTTGTCAACCGAGTATTCTACGCGGTACTCGTGGCAGATCGACGCGTGGCAGAATTACGCTGCGCTGGCGACGCTTGCGGTGTGGACGATCGCGATCGCCGTCTGGCAGAAAAGAACACCGTTCGAGTTTGTCGCACCGCGATTCGATTCGGCGATCCTGGCGAGCGTGAAGAGATCTGCGCCCAGATGAACCGGAGAGGCTACGGCGGACAGGTTGCCCGCGCGGCAGGGGGATCTCCGGCTGCCGTGGACGTCAAGACTCGGACAATGTGACCAGGTACGCGAGGGTGGGCCGGTATACTGCGTGCATGCTGGAGAAAAGGCGTTCCACCTCGGCGCATGACAGACTTTGCGGGACGATCCTGGCCATGACGCTCGGGAGGGGGCCGGCGGTTCCGGGCAATGCAGATCCCAGGTCGGCGGAGCTGAGGATCGGCTTCTGGTAAATCGCGTGGTAGGTCGCCTCCAGGAGCCTTTCAGTGGAGTGTTCCTCTTCGGGAGAGGCCGACCCGTAGATGGTGACAAGATAAAGGAGATCGAGTCCGCCAGACGGTTTTTCTTCCTCGGCCGGGGAACTGTGGCGGGCGGGGACGGCGTTGCTTCGGCCCGGGCTGGCCGAAACCTGATAGAGCACCAGGTTCACGCGCGCGAGGAGTCCGGTCCGTTCGAAGAATTGCTCGGCCTGAGCAGGGGGCTGCGTGGAAACCTCCACACCCGGAGGCAGGGCGGTCTGGATCAGATCACGGAAACCGAGGGTTGCGGCGGCGATGCTTGAAGGGGTGCTCATGCGGTTGGGTCCAGCTGGCGGGGGTTGTCATTCCGGCGGCCACTGCTACGTATCAAAGCAAAACTCCTCGAGGAGGGACAGCTCCAGTCTCATACCTCGAATCTGCATGCCTTTTTCCAGCTGGCAAGTGCCCGACGGTTTGAGTCGGATATTTTTGGGGAAATTGCAGCATCGACAAGACGGATTGTCCAGCATCACGCTTTTAGGAGGACCGAGATGTGTTCAGTCGCGGCCGATTTCGACCAATGCCTCCTGTGCTCACCGATGGAGAGATCATCTTATTGCTGGCGGAGCCGAAACCGCTCCCGTCGGACTACCGCGCCCGCGTCCAAACCAAACTCAAACGAGGCCACCGCGAACGCGAACTCGATATCAATGGGGCCTCGGGTGGAAGGTATCGGCTGATTCTCCGTCAGTCGGCGATCAATCCTCTCGATTTTTCGGCGATCCTGGCAGCATTCCCAAATCAGTCCAATACTCTGTTCCGTCTCTGCCGTTACAACGGAAAGAGCCACGAGCATACGAACATGCTCGAAACACAGGTCTTTTACGATTTCCACATCCATCGGGCCACGGAGCGATATCAGCGATCCGGTTTTCGTGAGGATTCTTTTGCGGAGCCGAGCAACCGTTACCAGGATTTTAATGGGGCGCTCCGTTGTCTGATCCAAGATTGCGCCTTCGAGCTTCCCGCCAATGATCAGGCAGAACTATTTTGACCATTGGGTTAATCCATGAGCATCGAGACAATCGAGATCGATTTCCGTCGCAAGGTCGGCGAGACGATTCGCCTCGCTGGCGAAGGGATAAATCGTTTTCGCGTTTTTACGCCTTTCCTGTTCGAGGACGGCGATCACCTTGCCATTGTGCTTAAGCGCGAGACTCATGGTTGGGTGTTGTCCGACGAAGGGCACACCTACATGCACCTTACCTACGATCTCGAGGAAAAGGACCTCCAGAAAGGCAACCGTCAGAAGATCGTCAGCAACGCTCTTTCCGCATTCTCGGTCGAAGACCGGGAGGGCGAACTTCGGCTCGCCATTCCGGAGGAACGATACGGCGACGCGCTCTTCAGCTTTGTTCAGGCCCTGTTGAAGATATCGGACGTTACCTACCTCTCCCGCGAGCGGGTCAGGTCCACCTTTCTGGAGGACTTCCGCAATCTCCTCGAGTCCACGGTAGCCGAAGGCCGTCGGACCTTTGACTGGTGCGAACCGCAACATGACTCCGAAGGGAAATACGTCGTGGATTGCCGCGTCAACGGCATGGCAAAGCCTCTGATGGTTTTCGCTTTGCCGAGTGACGACAAGGTCCGCGATGCGACAATCTCACTGCTCCAGTTCGAACGATGGAAGATACCGCACCGATCCCTCGGCATCTTCGAGGATCAGGAGGAGGTAAACCGCAATGTGCTCGCCCGGTTCAGCGACATGTGCGAAAAGCAGTTCAGCAGCCTCGGCACGAACAAGGATCGCATTGCAGCCTATCTCCAGGAAGCGGTTCAGGGGTGAAACATGCGCTGGACGGTCCTCTTTTGTAGAAGAGTTCTATGACTGAACGGTCGCCATCAGCAGCCGACGCGAGTAAGCTGCGGAGGCTCTATTTCGAGCATCTGCTCAAGGGAGATGGAGCCGCTGCGTTGCATCTGAAAAAGGAAATGCTCGCGAAGGTGGAGTTCCTTTATCGCTACAGGTCGTTTTCTAGATATGGCCTTGAAGAGCTGATCACTGGCCAAACCTATATGGCTCGGCCTGAGCAACTCAATGACCCCTACGAGTGCAAGTTCCTTACAGATGCCGGAAGATACAGGACCGTTATGCGGTCTGCGGCGGTTGCAAATCTTTATCTGGAGAAGCAAGTCCACTGCGCGGCGCTTTGCGAGGACCCGCGATTGGTCCTCATGTGGGCCCACTACGCAAATCGTCCTCACGGATGTTGCCTTGAATTCAGGACGGATGAGCTAATGCTGAGCGATCAATGTGCGCCAGGTATTCACCCTGTCATATATGACGACCAGTTGTATGATGCGAACGAACCTCTTCAGGGTGCACCAGAGCGGCTGGGAGCGGTTCTTTTACGGATGGCGTGTCACAAGTTGAGGCCTTGGGAATACGAACGAGAATGGCGCCTAGTGAGTTTGCAGCTAAAGGAGCCTCAGAATGCCGAATGGCCGGGCATACCTATGGAGAGATGGGCTCCGAATTTTAGGATCGAAGACCAATCGCAGGCCGTTGGTTATCCCGATGGAGGGGATCGTTTTATCGATCTTCCGGCTCCAAGCCGTATTATCCTCTTGGGAGACAAATTGGATCCTCGCGTAAAGCGCCTGCTTCACGGGATAGGCCGTCTTTCAGTCGTGCCTCTTGCTTTGGCCCGCCAAACACCAGATGCAGGAACTGAAAACCAGCTCGAAATCCAGAACCTGTGATCTCTGGCATCGACTGATATGTGGCAGCAGCGTTGGTCAATGAATCCCGAAACCGCAGCCATTACGAGTGGCGGTCGGTGACCGCTGACATGACCGCAGATTCCCCTGCGGGCAAGGGGGCACTGCGCTAGGGGCGGAAGCACCTGCCTTCAGCAATGCGGGCCGATCACTCGAAGCGCCGGGCGATCTTCCAGCCGACATAGACGCCGACGAGGGCGCCGATGCTGCTGATGACGATGGCCCAGCCGAGCCCGAGCGGCTCGCCCAGGTACCAACCGGCGTAGCTGAAAACGCCGGAGGCGACGAAGATGCAGAGTTTGTTCATGAGTGACGTCCGGTCTCGTGTGTGCACGCCCATGAATTCGGCCGGTTGCCGCACGGAGGGCTTTCCTGCGGCGCCGCGGGCCGTTTTTCAACGCAGCCAGTCATGGGAAATTGCAGTTCAGTCAACCAATCGGTGCCCATATACGACGAACACCGCAAGCACCAGGAAGAAGATCGCGGTCCCGAATTTCACCCAGGCGGCGCGTCGTTTGAGCAGCGCCTGCAGCGTCTCGCTTCGCAGCCCCGAGTAGCTCAGTCCGAAAACGACGATCAGCGGCAGGATGAAGGCCAGATTGTAAACGAGCAGGTTCGCCACCGCGCGCGTCTCACCCTGCTGGATCATATAGGTGATGGTGGGAAGATAGACCTGGCCCGTGCAGGCCAGCTCCAGGAATGAGATGGCCACGCCAAGGGCGAAGGCCACGAGGATGAAATGCGCCTGGCGGACGCTGTGGCGGATCAGCTGGTGGATGCGGCTCTTGAGGGCGTCGGGGAGTTGCAGGGTCATCTCGGCAAGCTGGCCGCGCCGGCAGCGGAAGCCATCGCGGATGTTCAGCGCCATGATGACAAGTGCGAATGCCGCCATTGCGTAGGTCAGGAGCGTTCCGGCCCAGCCGAGGCGCATCGCCATTGCGGCGACTTTTGCCAGACCCAGGCCGATCACGAAATAGGCCAGCAGGACGCCGCTGATATAGGCGAAGCCGATCTGGAGAATGTCGCGCGGCGACTTGCGGCTCACCTGAAGGTAGGAGAGCAGGAAGATGATGGTGGCAAAGGCGCAGGGATTGATGCCGTCGAGCAACCCGGCAAACAGGATCAGGCCGAGCCCGGTCGCCTCGTAACGCTGTGCAATATCCTGGCGGGCCGCGGCGAGATCTTCCGGGGGCACCACCAGCCAGTCGGCGGACGGCGTGGCGCCGGCGCGCAAGAGCATCTGGCCCAGCCGTTCCATGGTGATGTCGTCCTTGACCAGATAGCCGCCGCCGGAGAACACCGATGGCGCCACCAGCCGGATGCCGGGAGGGACTCCGAAGCGCTTGCTCAGGCTCTCGTTCAAGAGCACCGACGCAGTCTTGTTGATGTCGTATTCCAGGACGCTGAGATGAGGAAACGGCTCCTTGAGCTGCTCGAGCTTCCTCGCCACGGCATCGCACTCCTTGCAGCCCGGCTTTCTGAAAAAGACGATGCGGAAATCCTCCGGCCGCTGCGGCCGGACCGGCGCTGCTGTCGGAGCCGCCACATAGGAGGCAACCACGCGCGGGGACGTCTTGCCCGCCGGCGGGACCGGCGGAGCCAGGGGCTCGTCTTCAACAACGCCGAAGTGTTTGTAAACCTCCCTGGCCCGTTCCTCGTTATAACTGTGTCGAATGTCCAGGTAGGGCAGCACCACGGCGAATTCCTGGCCCATGGTGGCATACGCCTGCAGCACGTATCCCGAGAAGCTCTCCAGGAGTTCGCTGTCGCGCGGCATTTTCTCCAGCGATTTGACGACTTCCCCCAGATCCACCGGTTGCTCTTGCGTAATCAGACAGAACAGGGCGGAGAAGCGCACCCGCTCGGAGCGATCGAGGGCCAACGTGCGCAAGGCGGCCAGGGCCTCGCCCGGGAGAGGGCTCTCCTCCGAGCGGCTCGAAGGGGAGAAATCGCGGGTCGACGACTGCAGCTGATCGTCGAAATATTGGGCGAAATTCCCCGCAACCTGTCCGGCCGGCATCAAAACGTAAGGGACCACCTCCCGCACAAATTCCGAGCTGTCCATGGCTGCCAGGTTCACGTCTTTAAGGAAGCGGGGCCGGTCGTTCCTGCCCAGGGCGTAGAAGGCCGCGCGCCGCTGCCACGGGTTGGCCGACGCGAGGAACGGCTCGACCAGGTCCTTGCTCTCCGGCGCCCAGACCCTGGCGACCAGGATGAGCGCAAGCGTGTGCAATGCCTCGTCGTGGGGGTCTTTCAACCAGCGATGGACCGTCCGGGCGATGGTTGTTTTGCCGGTTCGCCGGGACAACGCGGACTGCAGGGCGGAATATGCATCGTGACCTTTCAACAGGGCCTCCTTGCGCTCCAGCTCGGACAGAAGGAACTGCGTGCAGGATTCGGTCGCTCCGTCGTCCACCAGGGCCTGGCAGGCGGCCTCCCGCACTTCGGTCGATGGATCGGCCAACAGGCGCCGGATGAGCGGCAGACCGTCGCGGTTGCGCACCCGGCTCGCGTTCTCGGCGAGCGCAGTGCGTTGTTCCTCCGCCAGCAGCGGCAGCGTGTTCATGGTCAGGGGAATTCCCTCGACCTGGCCCAGATGGACCAGCATCCGGGCTGCCGCAGCCTTTAGTTCTCCATCGCCGGAGCCTTGAAGGGTTTGTTTGCCGATGCGCACCAGGGTGTCCAGGCAGCTTTCCTGGGGTTTGGACCCGCCGTCGAACGCGCTGAAGACATCGTCGACCGGGTTGCCCCTGTTCTCCGAAGCCGGGGACGGGGGTGCGGGGGAGTCAAACGCCGCAAAAACGTCCGCGGTTGCATCGCTCGGGGCGGCAGAGTTGGAGGTCGCCGGGACGGTTGCCGGCGCGTCGAGGTCGGCCTTGAGAACACCCGGGTTGAAGCGGGCCAGGTGCTTCAGGTCGACACGCAGCGAATTCATGATGGTCAGCACGCGCCGGCGGTCCCCAGATTGGATCTGTTCTGCCAGCGCCTTCTCGTACGGCTCGTGTTCCGTTCCCGAGCGCGCAATCAACTGCAGGCTGGCACAGGCCACATCGGCATCCGGGTGGGCTGCGAATGCGGTGAGCAGCGGCGCCACTTTCGGATCCGCGGTCTCGATATGGTCCAACACGCCCAACAGGACCGACGGGGGCCTGTCCGACAGCGCTTTCACCATGGAAGCAGGGATGGTGATGTCCGCGGCGTACAGGGCGTTTACGATGGAGCCCTTGAGACCGTCATCCTGGGCGAAGAGCGCCTCCAATTTCGGAAGCGCTTTTTTCGCGCCAAGCTTGGCCAACGCATCCACGGCTGCGTTCCTGACGAATTCATCCTTGTCGTCCAGAAGGGTGGTGACGTTGGGCGCCAGCGATTGGAGCTTCAGCACCTCCACCGTTTTCAGGGCCGCCGCGCGAACCCTCCATCGGGAGTCGTCCAGGCATTTGCCCACCTGCACGGCCACAGTGTCGGAGCCCAGTTTGCCGATGCTTTCAAGCGCCACGATGACCAGGTCTTCGTTCGAATTGCCGAGGTACTGAAGCAGAATGCCCAGACCCTTCTTGCTGGGCAGATTCCCCAGTTGCCGCAGGATGCCGTAAATGACGTTTGCGTCAGATTCCGACTTCAGGTGCGTCTCCAGCATTCCGACGACCCCGCGGCCGCCCGCAGTGACGAGCGCGTCGACGGCGGTTTCGCGCACCAGTGGCTCGGGATCCCCGAGGAACTCCCCGATAACCGGCACGGCCCGCAGGCGCGCCGCAGCGGCATCCCTCAGGGTGTCGAGTCGGATGTCCATGTTGCCGAAGACCAGGCGGTGGGCGAGGGTCGAAGAATCGAGACCGTGGACGCCCGGCAGGAGCAGCGTGTAGCGCAACTCACGCAGCCTGCTTTCGGAGCCCGCAGGCAGGTTGGGATGAGCCGCCCGGAACGCATCGATGCCTTCAAGGCAGGAGGCGCCGCCTCTCGCCAGCATGCGCCGGGCGCGTGCGGAGCGGTCGGAATCCTCGGCCATCAAGTCCTGCAAGGAATCCGCGATCTCCCCGGCGGAGAGGACGCTCGACGGCGCGGACTGTTCCACGTTGTCCAGGTTGCCGGCGGCGCTCCACGCCAGCCATCGTTGCAGCGGGTCTTTGTTGTCCGCCGGCTGGTCGAGCCAGGGGTTGAAGCCGAAATCGTCGCCGCTGAATTCTTCCAGCGCTTCAAGCGCGCCGAGCCGGACGGCCAGCAACGGATGTTGCAGCAGCCGGACCAGGGCCGCACGGGGCGGCGGACGGGAGGAGAGGAGCGCCTGCCGGATCTTCTCCCGGTACCGGTCGTTCCCCATTGCCACGATGAGTTCCGGCCAGTCCTGCTCCGGCATCTTCTGCCCGCGCAATTGCTGGATCAGGGACTGGATTCGCTCGTCCCGGGATTGGATGTGGTTGGCCGTGATGTCATCCAGCGTCGCGAGCAACGCGGCGTTCTCGGTGAAGCCCGTCAGTCGAAATGACTCACGGCCCTCGGGGCTGAGGAACACCAGCGTCGGCGTGGCGCGCACCCGGAAGCGCGCCGGAGTCTTCTCGTCTTCCAGGATGTTTATCTTGACGAGGACAAATGCCGCCAGGCGTTTGCGGATTTCCGGAGAGGCGAAGATCTCCTGGTCCATCCGCCGGCACCAGCTGCAAAGCGGCGAGAAGAAATAGGCCATCACGGGCTGGTTGTCCCTGGCCGCGAGACGTTGGGCGGCATCCAGATCCGGCAGCCACTTCAGCGGCTCCACTCCGAATTGCCGGAGAAGATCTGGCGTCCCGCCGCTGGCGGAAGGCGGCGCGGGCGATGGCTGCGTCTCCGTCGGCAGGATCACGGCTCCGGCCGTCGCCGCCAGCAGGAGACCGAGGAAAAGGCCGGTGATGGAATTGGATCTGCCCATGCTCAATACAGGAGTGCGTAAACGAAGATGTTCACGTTAACCTCCAGTGCGTTGGATATCTCGCTTCCGCCGCAACAACAGCAGCCCTCGGTGTGTGCGGTGTCATTCAGGCCGTGCTTGGAATAGACGAGGACCGTCTTGCCCCCGATGTTCAGCCCTTCCAGCGCGATCTTTTCGTTTGCGCCGTAGCCATGCCCCTTGGTCTGGAGCCCAGCGACCTGATGGACCGTGTGGTAGATGGTGTGGTCGTCCGGAAGGGGCTCCAGCGCCCTGTCCTCGAACACCGACTTGATCTCGCGGCGGAACGCCCGGTCGAACTCCTGGTTGGAGCACCCGGCTGATACAAGGAGGAAACCGCCGCTCTCCAGGTAGCGTTTCAGGTTCTTGCGCTCCTCAGGCGTGAAATGGAAGTCCTTCTCGCCTGTCAGGATGGTGAACGGGTATTTGAACAGCTCGTCGGAGGCGAGTTTGACCGTCTTGAAACGCCGCTCGGTGCTGATGGTGGTTTCCTTCTGGACGGCGCTTAGAAACTCGTCGCTGAAACAACGCGAGGTGTGCGTGCCGCCGTAGATCAGGTTGGCGCATTGAATGGCGCCGGCCCGGGCGGTCGCGGGCAGCGCCGCGCATGCAACCAGCAGGCAGAAACACAAAATGCATGTCTTCATGGCTTCTTTTCCGACGGGCTGAAGTAGCGTTTGAGCGCCTGACGGTATTTCTCGGGCGCCGGCTCCGGTTCACGTCCCGGGCCGGAAAGATCCGGGCCGGCCTGTCCGGCAGAAGTCCCGGCCTGCTCCGTTTGCACGCCGCCTGCGCCGCGCTGGCCGCCCTGGGCCTGGCTGCCCTGTGCCGGCCCGCCCGGGGCGAACTGACTGCGGGGAGGGCCGATCACCGGCGTATTTATGCGCGTTAGCGAAGGAGTGGAATAACCGTTGCTGGCGTCGCCCGCTCCGCCGCCCGGAGCGGAGCCGTCCCCCGGCCTGCCGCCATTGCCGCCGCGTCCGCCGCTCATCAACGAAGCCAGCAGCTCGCCCAGCGAATCGCGCAGTTCATCCCGGACGTTGAACTTCATGCCGCCGCGGCACATTCCGCCGAACGGGGAGTTTTCACTTTGCGAGAGAAACTCTTCGAGCTTCTCCTTGGCCAGACGGGCGTTTTGAAGCGTCTCCGCTCCGTCGTCGTTCCGGGCTGCATCCACCGCGTTCTGCATCAGCGCGTCGGCGCCGCAGGACTTGAGTCTTCCCGCGAACTCCATCGAGCTTGCCCAGAGCTCATCGAACTCCTTGTCCTCCGAAAGAGTTTCCGCCGCCTTCTCAAGGCTCCCGGACAGGGCGATCAGGTCCCTGCGGATTTCAGCTTCCTTGATCCCGCTGTCGCGCAGGCTGATCGGGTCGGAGGCGTCCGATGAGCGCCGTTGCAGCACGCGGGTGAGATCGCGCTGCCTGTTCAATATCTGCATGAAGAGCGCTGAGTGTTCCATCACCTGCCCGGCCTTGACAAACTCCTCTGTCAATTGCGCCTGCGGGGCGATGCGCTTGGCGTCCAGCTCCAGATCCTTCTTCAGCCGGTCGAGTGCCCCGGGCAGCCCGGGGGTTCCGGCGGTCATTCCCTGAAGGCGGCTGGCGTGGCCCTCGAACCGTTGTGCGATCCCCTCCAGCGCCTGCTTCCAGCCCTCCTCGAGCTTGTAGGCCTGGAATTCAGAGGCGAGCTGCCTGAAGAACTCCTGCGCCTGCCGGTTCTGTGCACGCGCCTGATACAGCAGGGTGTTGACCCGGTCGTGGTCCGGCTGTTCTTTGCGCGTTTCCTGGAGAAGTTCGGCGACGGTCCGGCGAAACGCATCGAACACCTCCTGGACGACCCGGTACCGCTCGGCGAACTGCGCCAGGGTCTCGTTGGCGCGGATCATCCCGGCATATTCTTCGTCGGAGATGATCTCGATCCGCGCGATGTCCGACGAACTGACGCCGATGCGTCCGGGGTTGAAATCCCGCGCCTCGAGAAACAGCTCGATGACCTGGCCCGGCAGCACTCCGATCTTGCCGAGGTCCAAATCGCGCTGGACGGAGAACTGTCTGCCCGCGACGAGCGGGCCAAGAGGCAGGGGGCGGTCGCAGTAGCCTGCGATCGTTCGCACCAGCGTCACACCGCGCAGCGCAAGATCGTCCGACGCCGCGGCCTGCAGGGAGACGACGGCAGATGGCGTGGCCAGTGTGTAAGGAGCGGGGCTGGTTATCACCACCTCCGGCGGCCGGTCGGGAATGAGCTTCTGCACCAGCTGCAGAGGCTCCGCCATCGGTGTGCCCCGCACGTCCTCGACACGCACCTCGACCCGCGCCGGCAGCCTGATCTCCCACGCAAATTCGAGGGTGTGAAGGCCGGCCGTGCGGCCCACGACCGTTCGGGTTTCGTCCACGCCGCTCAACGGCGCGAGCGTAAGCACGCCCCGCGACAGGGGCCGGTTGCTGGTCAGCTGCAGCCGGGCCATGGAGCCTTCGTAGCCTTCAATGGTCTCCTGGCTCACCACCGTCTCGGTTGGAGGCAGGCCCGTGTAGGCCGGCGGCTCCACGGCCAGCTTCAGCATCGCGACCTTGGGCTGAAGGAGAAGCTCAACGGGTTGCCAGGCGCTCCTCGCCCGACCTGTCGTGAAGCAGAACTCGACCGGGTCAACCACCTTCTCAAGCCGCTGGGAGAAGACCGTTTCGCCCTGTCGGAAGCAGCTGCTCTGGTCCATGTATTCGCCCTTGCGGGTGAGCAACACAACCGGATGACGCACCGGGGCTCCGGCGATCTCAACCGTCAGCTCGACGGAGCCGCCGTAGACGACCCGGGCAGGTTGGGGCGAAACGTGGAAGCAATAGACGCTATACGGAGGAAGATCGCGATCGGGGTGAAGCAACCGGGCCAGCACAATGCGGGCGGCATGCGGCTGCCACAGAAACAGCGTGGCAAAGGGCGCCGAGGCGAGCAGCAGCAACCTGAACTGCCGCCGGCAATCGGCCCACGGGAACATCGTTCCGGGACTCACGCCCGCGAGGACGAATTCTCCCTCGCGCAGGCTCCTCTCGACGAGGAACCGGCTCCATTCCTCCGCCGGGGAGCCCGCATGCAATTCGTACGCGGTCAGCACCGGCTGGCGCCTGTTGGAGAGGAGCTGGTCGACACGCCCGGCAGCCTCCTTGCGAGACAGGGCCAGGCCGCTGATCGACTCCCACAGGACGACGAACGCCAATCCGCCCGCTGCCGCCAGATCAAGCGCCGTCAACGCCTGTGACGAGAGCGCCAGAAAATAGTCTCCTAGAACCGCCGCAAGCAGGATCAGGACGGCGAATCGCAGCACCCGGAACAGCGAACACAACAACGTTCCGCCCCGCCAGATCCACAACTGGCGGTTCAGTGCCCGGATGAACTTTTCCTGGATGGCGGACATCGTTGCGTCAGATCAGACCATGGCGCCGCCGGATCACCCATTCCGTGGCGAACAGCAGCACGACTACAACCAGCCAGTGCCCGCGATCCCAGGCGGAGATCCACTGGGGGTTTTCGAGGGCGATCGACTCCTCGGTCACGGGCGGTGGCCGGAACAATGCAGGGAGTTCGGATTCTGAAACGATCTTCCCTTCAGTGGCCGCCGCCAGTCCGGCCAGCCATTCCCGATCCGGGCTGACGTCGTCTCCTTCCGAGGGAGGGGGCCTGATGGCGAGCGTTTCATAGACAAGCGGCGGCTGAGACGATCCGAGGGAGGTCTCCAGCCTGTACATCCCTGGTTGTCCGAACGAAAGCACCCCCTCGTATTCGCCGGGCTTTCCGGGCACTGGGGAGACCGGGATCTCGGCGACCATCCGGGGGCCATTCCAGGCGCGCACCACGGGTTCCTGCTCCTTTCCCTGCCGGCGGGAAGCCACGCGNNGGCGTCCGTCATGTGGTCGCTGAGGTGCATGGCCCAGTCGTTGCCGGGCAGGAACTCGGCATCGACGACGGCCCAGTTGATCAGGTGCAGCCAGAAGTCCCTGTACAGGTCGCTGGCGCCTTCAAATCTCGGGAAGAAATCCCACTGCCACAGATCATCGGAATTGACCACGACAACCTGGCCCCTGCCGAACCGTTGCGACACGACGACCGGCACGCGGGCGGTCCGACCGCCGGCCTGCGAGACGCCTTCAGCGAGCACCTGGGAGAACATTTTTAGGCGGGCGGCCTGCCAGGCATGCGAAAGTTGCGGCAGCTTGGCCCAGACAGGATCGTCCCTCCCGGGCAGTCCATCGCTGAAAGGCCCGTCGTCCTCGCCGGCCACCGTCGGCTGCCAGACAAAGCTCTGGTTCCACTCAGGTCCCCACGAAACCGGCTCCAGGGCTTCGAGCTCCGGCTGCTCGCCTGCGTAGGGTTTGCCCCGCGTGAAGATCAACCCGCCGCCACGCTCCAGCAAAAACTCCTTCAGGGCGCCGATGTTGTCGCGGTTGAGGAAATACTCGAAGCCCTTGCCCGCCACGATGAGGTCATAGCGGGCAAGCGCCGCGGCCGAGTCGGGGAAGACGCGCAGGGACTGGTTTGTGGACAGAAGGCTCGTGTCCATCTGGCTGAAATACCGGTCCTGGGTGAGCCGGTAAATGAGCGACAGATTCACGTTTTGCTGCCGCTGCAACAACTGGGCGATGAACTTGCTGTCCCAGCAGGGGGCTCCCTCGACGAGCAGGATGCGCATTTTTTCCCCGAGGGAATAGACGGCGAATTCCGCGGTGTTGTTGGCCGTCATGCTTTCCCCCGGCCACTCATCGACGCGCACCCGGTAGGTGGCGTACCCGGCGGCAGCGGCCTTGATCTCAAAGGGAATCTCCTGTTCCACCTGATGCCCGATCGATGCCCTTTTTGAAGCCACCACGGCGCCGGCGCCATCCAGCAATGTCACGTTGGTCTGGATGTTCTCCAGTCCGGCGCATTTCAAGCGGACGTTGACGGTGAAAGGCTGCCCCTGGAAGGCGACGTATTGCTGCCGCCTCGTGGCGACCGCCAGATCGATGGTTCTCACCGCCTCGCCCAAGATCACCGGGAAAACCGGACTGCCGGCAGCGCGGATCTCGGTCGCAACCTCCTCCACCGGGCGAGACGGAATCTGCCGTCCGTCGGTCAGGACGACGATTCCGCGGAGACGCCTTCCGGATGAATGGTAGCGTTCCACAAGGCGACCCAGCGCGCCGACGATGTCCGTCTGCGAACCACGGCAGGTGTCAGCAGCCAGTTCCTTGGGGGAGACGAGCGGATGCAATTCCGAATCGAACGTGAAGAACCGCAGGGCCGGATCATCGGTGGCGCCGAGCCGGCCGGCGATTTTTGTGGCCTGGGCCCAGCGCGTGGTTCCGCCCGGGTCGCGGGTCGCCATGCTTGCACTGGAATCCAGCAGCACGGCCCATTCGCCCGGCTCCTCGGTGCGAAACACCTTCCACCTGCCCGGATCGAGGGCGATGACCGCCAGCGTGGCCAGGGCGGCCAGGCGCAGCGCCATGAGCAGCCAGCGCAGAGCCTTCCCGCACGACCGCGAAGAGCGCCATGCGCTCCAGGCTGCGACCCCCGTCAGCAGCAGGAACAACAAGGCCAGTTGTTCGATGGGGAGAATCGGGTTCATGACTTCTCCTTCCGCGCCAGCACGAGCCCTTCCATCAAGGCAAACGCAGCGGCGACCATCAAGAGTTGCGGCCAGAGAGGCGTTCCTTCCGTCAATTGGCGGATCGATTTCTCGCCCGGAATCGCAGGCATGCTGGTTTCACCGAGCTTGATTTCGGCCTGCGTGCGCAGATCCGATTCCACGGCGGGGAAGTTGACGGGCTGGCGTTCGAGCAAATTGCCCCGGTAATACCAGGAGTAGAGCCCCGGCGAGCGTGCGTCGGAGGTGGTGAACACCGTCCGGGCGCCGGCGACGTGGCGGACCGTTCTGAGCAGCCGGCCGTTGAACTCCAGTTTCACGTCGGCGTCCAGCATGTCGCCCTCGAATTCCCGCGCCAGGCTCTGGCCGGTCACGAGGCGACGCGTTTGATTCGGCGCGGTGCGGCGGCGGTAGTGGGAAAGGACCTCGCCGAGGAGAGGCAGGAACTCCGGCTGCGCGGCCCAGTCGCTGAATTCGCGCTGGAGCGGCAGATTCCACAGCAAGAGGCGGCCCTTGTCCTGAAACAAGACGAGCGCGGGCGCTCCATCTTCGAAGTTGAGAATCGCCCTGCCGCCGGCGAGCGCCCCGGCCGGCAGTTGCAGCCGGGCTTTGAAGGTTGCCCGCGCGGGGTCGCCATACACGCCGTCGGAGAAAATCTTGAACACGGGATTCTCCCGGTCCGCAATCGTCAGGTGAACGGGCCGGGGCGTTCGTTCGAGGCGCAGCGGCTCTGGTTTCAGGGCCGGGCCCGGCGGCAGTCGCGCGGTCAAACCGGCCAGGTCCGCCGCGGTCGTTTCGCTGGAAGGCGACCATAGCACGAGGCCGCCCCCGGCCAGGTAGCTCATCACCGCCGCCGATGCTGGGGAGCCGCCCTTCCAGCCGGCGAGTAACATCGCCTCTCCGTCAAAGTTCCCAAGCCGGTCTTCCTCCAGCGTCTCCACTCTGACCCAATCCAGGGAATCCAGCGCACGCCGCCAGCAGCCTGCGGTTTGCGGATCGCCGTCAAAGATGCCGGCGCGCAGATGCTCCGCGACGTTGAGCGTGGCCCAGCGTTCGTTGTCGTAGGGAAACGAATCCTCGCTCAATGCCACCGAAACAACCTTTTCGCCGGGCGTCTTGAACTCAACGTGAAACAGAACGGTGTCCTTCTGCCACGGAGCGAGACGCAACTCCCTGGTCTGGGGCGTGTCGCCCGCCCGCAGGAACAGGGTGCTCGAACTTTGCTCCGCCGAGAAGTTCCAGACTTCGCAGGCCACTGTTGCCTCCTCGCCCGGCAGCAGGTTGGCCGGATCGACCGAGATCGACGTGATTGCCTCGTTGCCAGGGTCCTTCCTGCCGATCTTGACCGGATGAATGTCGACGCCCGGCGGAGGAGCAAGGGGCTGTGCGCCCCAGGTGCTCCTCTGAAAATCGGAGAGGATGTAGATCTCCCGCACGCCGGATTTGCCGTGCAGCATGTCCGCCGCAAGCGCCAGCGCGCCGGCGACGTCGGAGGCCTCCGAGGTGACGGAGGCGGACCGCAGGGCTTTCTTCAGGTAGACCGTGTTTACGGTGAGCCGTGGAAACTCAGCCCTGTTGGGCGAGCCCATCCAGACGATGTTCGCCAGATCGTTGCCGGAAAGCCCGGCGAGCACTTCGGCGGCTTTGGCGCAGGCTGCGGCGAACCGCGTTTGCGTGCCCTCCACGGCTGCCATCGACGCCGTGGCATCCACGAGCACCACAACGTTCCTTGGCGACCCGGCGCCGCCCAGGCGGAGGCCGCTGAACAGAACGGGCTTCAGGAACAACGCCACCAACGCCATGCACAGGAGAGTGCGCAGCACGAGCACGAGCAGGGATTGCGGACGTTTGAGGCGGATGGATTTCCGCAAGATCCGCCGAAGGAACTCCACCGAGCTGAATTCATAGACCGGCGGTTTGGCCCGCGCGAAAAGGTGCACGATCAGCGGCACGAGCAGCAGGGCCGCGAAGGGCAGCAGAAAGGCGTTGGACAGGACGAGGCTCATGCCATCATCCGGTCAAACAGCGTGAAGAAAGGCGTGTCTGTCCGCGCCTGAAAGTAATGGACCCGCCGGCGCACCGCCGTCTCGCGGATGGCGCGGATGTGATCCTGGATGGCCAGCGCGTAGTCTTTCTTGAGGAACGCCGTGTGCGCGGTCACGCGCCGCCCGGTTTCCAGATCCTGAAAGGCCAGCAGGCCCTTGTCGGGCAGTTCGAGCTCCTCCGGTGCAAGGATGTGGAAAAGGTGGATATTGAAGCCGCGATGCAGGTAGAGGTTCAAAGCCGAAAAGATCTCGGCGACGTCATCGAAGAAGTCGGAGATCACCAGGAGCGATCCCCGATGCTGGAGCAGCGGGAAGGCCTTGCGCAGGGCCGTCGACAGGCGGGTCTGGTGGCCCGGGCGGTTGTTCTCCAGCACGTGCATGAGATTTTGCAGGTGCCGGCGGGTGCTGCCCGGCGGGACGAACTGCCGGACCTGTTCGTCGAAAAGCTGGAGGGAGACGCGATCCGTGTTCCGGATGACGAGGTAGCACAGCGCGGCGGTGAAAAAGGAGGCGTACTCCAGCTTGGACAGCGGCCGGCCGAATCCCATTGAGGCGCTGCTGTCCAGGAAGAGGTGGCAGTCCATGTTGGTCTCGTGGATGAACGTGCGCAGATAGTGGCGGTCCGTGCGGGCGAACACTTTCCAGTCCACCATCTTTGGATCGTCCCCGGGAACATACTGGCGGTAATCGCGAAACTCCGTGGAGGTTCCGCGCAAGGCGGAGCGGTGTCGGCCGCTCAGGTAGCCTTCGACCAGCATTTTTGGGGCGAACTCGTAGCTCGCCAGCCGGTTTACGTCCTCAGGCCGCAGGTATTTGAACTCAGCCATGGATCTGGCGAGGCGCCGCCTCGGGGGAAGAGCGGGTCTTGATGCGCCGCGGAGCTTCGCAGCTCAGGGAGCCTGAAAGGCGGCCTGCCACTCGCGCAGCGGGTTTCATCCCTTCAGAAGGTGTTGCACCAGGTCCTCGACGGAAACCCCTTCGCCGGTCGCGTTGTAGCTCGGGATGACGCGATGGCGCAGGACAGGCAGTGAAGCCCGGCGCACATCTTCCACCGACGCGGCGGCGTTTCCGTCCAGCAGTGCGAAGGCCCTGGCGGCCCGGGCCAGATTTTGCGAGGCGCGCGGTCCGGCTCCCCATTCCACGTAGCGTTTGACGTAGTCGTCCGCCGACGCCGACTGGGGCCGGGAACGATGCACCAGCTTGAGGATGAAATCCGCCACGTGATCCGGCACCGGAACCTGATCCACCATCTGCTGCAGCCCGAGCAGTTCCTGGCGCTGCAAAACCTCGCGGACGCTTGCGTCCGGGTGGTGATGGATGATCCTGCGCTCTTCCTCAACGCTCGGGTAGTCCATTCTCAGGCTGAAGAAAAAGCGGTCCAGCTGGGCTTCCGGCAGCGGATACGTCCCCTCGTGTTCGATTGGATTCTGGGTGGCGAAAACCACGAATGGTTCCTCCAGGTCGCGCGTCTGGCCGGCGACCGTCACCTGTTTCTCCTGCATCGCCTCAAGCAGCGCAGCCTGGGTCTTCGGCGGAGTGCGGTTGATCTCGTCCGCCAGCNNGGCGTGAACTGGATGCGGCTGAATTTCAGCCCGAGAATCCTCCCCAGGGTGCGCACAAGCAGCGTCTTTCCCAGGCCGGGGACGCCCACGATCAGACAATGGCCCCGGCAGAGCAGCGCCACCAGCATCTGATGCACGATTTCATCCTGGCCCACGATCTCCTTGGCCATCTCCTCGCGCAGCGCCTTGACCTGGCTGCGCACCTGTTCCCAGACCGCTTCGTTGATTTGCATGGTCATTCGACTTCCGTTGTGCCCGAACCCTGGACTGAAAGTGTTAAGGTGTATGGCTGGCAGACGTCACGGGCGGGCTCGTGCAGCGTCTCAAGGCCCTTCCAGAATGCCTGCTCCTGGCGTTCGAAATACTCTCCGGAGTTGGCCTTGTTTTCCGTCAACAAATCGTCGTCTGCAGACCTGGCGGGTCCGGCCTGCGCGGCCCCTGGCTGGGGCGGCGCCGCCCGCTTGATGGGCCATTGCATGTAGGCGCTGACGCCAGCCGGCCCCTCTGATTGGAGCGTGGCCGTCAAGACCGCCTCGCGT
Source organism: Opitutia bacterium (assembly GCA_003157575.1). Taxonomy (GTDB): domain Bacteria; phylum Verrucomicrobiota; class Verrucomicrobiia; order Opitutales; family Opitutaceae; genus Fen-1467. Next base: position 1,998 of record PMKA01000159.1, on the reverse strand, counting down.
CCGGCCGCAGGTCGAGAGCCGGTTGCGCCACCTTGTCCCTGGGGGCTGCTGAGGCTCAGACTGAGGCCGGCGAGCGGCAGGCGCCGTTCGATCAACACCTGTACAACGGAGCCCTGCTCGGCCTGCTTCTTGCACCCGGCGATGAGGGACTCCAGCGCAGCGCGATCCAGTGGCTTCCCCTTGAGAGAAAGACAGAGACGGGACAGATCCTCGTTCGCCGCCGTCACGCGGACGTCTTCGACGAGGTGCGAGCCCGGCACCAGCTTTTCGTTCAGCTTGGGGTCACCGGCGATGAGGTCCGGGAGCGCCATGATTTCATCCAGGCTCAAATTGCCGGCGATCTCATGCTGCTTCTCTTTTGCGCTGCTCCGCAGGAGCTCGCCGATCTGGGCTGCGCGTTCCTTGCTGACCTTCATTTTGTTTGGATACGCGGGCAGATCCGCCCCGGTCTTGCCCTCCAGGCGGGATTGTGCGCGCTGAACGATGACCTCGAAGATCCTGACGCCCAACAGGCGCGCCGCCTCCGCCTCGGTCCCGTCATCCTCGTCGCCGTAGCAGCCCTCGATGACCGCCGCCACCTGATCTTTGAAGGATAGGGGTGTTCCTCCCCAATCGGAATCCGAGCTGGCCCCCGGCTCAAGGGCGAACACCTGTTTCCACAGATCGGCATGCGTTCCGATCTTGAGTTCTGGCGGCGGGAGGCGTGGGGCTCCGGAGGCTCCCCGTTGGTTCGCCCGCACCCATCTGAGACTGCCGGCGCATTGCACAAGGAGTCCTGCCAGCTGACCATCCTTCGCTTTGAGGCAGGCCTGCAGCAGCAATGTGAGCGCCTTGTCGGGCTCTTCTTGTGCCAGCTTGGTGAGGAGAACCGCGGCGGTCTTTCTCCTTTCCTGGGCGTTCCATTTCTTCTCCGGGCTTGTGAGTTCCTGTAACACCTGTTCCGTCGTCTTGTCTGAGACCAGATCGCCCAGCACCTTTATCGCCGACCGGATCTGCTCCTCCTGCGCCTTGAGCGATTCGGGGCTCATTTGGCTGGCGTTGCGTTTTGGGACCAGGGAAGGCAGCTTGTTCAGCTCGGCGAGGTATCCCCGGACAAAAAGTTTGACTGTCGGGCCCTGCTGCTGGGCGTAGCGGAACACATTCGACAGGTTCTCCAAAAGCCTGTCGGGATTCATCAGGTGCGACTCAGCCGCCGCACGATCCGCCGGGTCCTGTGACGCCATCAAATACCCCAACATCTCCTCCGAACCCTCGGCCAGCAGCTGGCGCCTGAGGCCGGAACGGTCGGGGGTCTTGTGCTTCTCGTACCACGCCCGGCTCTTCTGAGCGAGCTCCTCCACGGTGAGTTTGTTGTCCGGGTTGCCTGCCTGAGCCCGGTCGGAGACCAGCGGCTCCAGAATCCGGCGCGCGATCTCCCCGCGAGACAGCGGACGGGGAAATTGCTCCATGCGCTGTTCCTGTTCTTCGGCGCTCATGAGGTCATCATCCGCCTCGAAGGCCGAAAAATCTTCCCGCTCCCCACCTTTGGTCCGGACCAGGTATCCGTCATTGAGCATTGCGACAAGCAGCGGCACCGCCCTGGCTCCACGCTGCTGGATGAGATCGAGCGGCCCGGACGTCTTCTCCCCTTGTTTCTGCCCGCCGGCGGGAACGGGATCGGCTGTGAGCCAGGACATGCCGGAAAAGACGGAGTTGTGCAGAGAGACAACGGCATCGGGTCGGCCCAACAGGGTCGCGATGCGCGTGTCGTCCTCGGTCAATCCCTCGCCAGTCAGGGCGGGGGCGGATTTTTGCTCCAGCTGTTTCCGGACCATCCCGGCGACCTTTTCCACCAGGGGTGCATTGCGCCAGGAACTGGAGAGCCTGAGGAGCCCCTCCATTGCGGACAAATATCGCGGCCAGTCCCCCGTCGTTTCGAATTCCCGACAGACCTTGTTGTATTCGACCTCCGCGATCTGGTTCATGACGCTGGCGACGACCTTCCGGCTCTCGCCGAAC
>PMKA01000314.1 GCA_003157575.1 Opitutia bacterium | reverse complement strand
CGACAATGCCCCGACCTACGCGACCTTCCTGCGCCTGGCGGAGACGACGTCCCGGCGTGCGCTTCCGGCGGACGCGCCTGCGCGTGAGCCGACGGAGACTGAAACGGTGGCCGCGATGCGCGCGAATCCAGCCGATGCGCGGCTGATCGTTGCGGTAAGTCTCGGCGCCGTCTTTTTCGGCGCGATGACCTACNNATCGGCAACGGGCCGAATTTCATGGTGAAATCCATCGCCGAATCCGCGGGCGTGAAAGTGCCCACCTTCGTGGGCTACATCTTCAAGTACAGCCTGCCCCTCCTGCTCCCGATCCTGCTGGCGGGCGGGTGGCTGTTTCTCTGAGGAGCGGCAGCCTGTGGACAGATCTTTTTCCGTGTAGGGCCGCCGCGTGTCGGCGGGTCGTCTTTCCAACGATTTGTGGTGCGCCGGCAAACGGCGGCCCTGCGGCGGATTGCTTCGACCCGGCTAATCCGCAATCAACCGGTAGCCGACTCCGGCGTCGGTCATGAGGTAGCGGGGCTCGCGGGGGTTTGGCTCCAATTTTTGCCTGAGGTGGGTCATGTACACCCAGAGATATTGCGGGCTCTCCTCCGCGTTGACACCCCAGAGCTCGCGCAGGATCTGGCGGTGGGTGACGACTCTCCCGGCGTGCACGGCAAGATAGCGCAGGAGGTCGTGCTCCTTCGCGGTGAGGCGCAGCTCGGATCCGGCACGGCGCACAACACGCGCAGCGAGATCCACCTCCACGTCGCCAAACCGGACTACGGGGCTGCCGACGGCGGTCTGGGTGCGGCGGAGGATGGCGCGCAAGCGGGCCAGCAGTTCGCGGCCGCTGAAAGGCTTTGTAAGGTAGTCATCGGCGCCGGCGTCGAGCGCGGCGATCTTCTCATCCTCGCCGTCTCGCACGGTCAGGACGAGCATCGGCACCTGCGACCACTCCCGGATGCGCCGGATGACCTCCTTGCCGTCGATGTCAGGCAGGCCGAGGTCCACGATGATTCCCTGAGGCGGGCGGACTGCGGTTTCGTTGAGCCCCAGCTGCCCGTTCGCGGCTTCGTTCACTTCGTAACCGACCGCCTCCAGCGTGAGCCTGAGCAGGCGGCGGAACTGGATTTCATCTTCAATCACGAGAACCAGCGGAAGGGAGGGTGCGCTCATGGTGCAGGCTGATACTGGTGCTGCGCCTGCGGCAGACAAATCGTAAATACCGCCCCGCCGCCGGGATTGTCGCCCATGGAGACCTCGCCGCCCTGGGCAAGGGAGAACCCCCGCACAATGGACAGCCCGAGGCCGACTCCACCGGCCTGCGCGGGATCGCCGCGGACAAACTTCTGAAAAAGACGTCCGCGAATCGCCGCCGGCACTCCCGGGCCGCGGTCGGCGACCCTGAGGAAAAGACGCCGGCCCGTTTCGTCGTATTCGGCGGACAATGACACCGGCATGCCCGCGGGGGTGTGAACGGCGGCGTTGAGCAACAGGCAGGCGAGGGCGTGTCCGGTGAGGGTCCAGTCGAGATGCACCGCGGGCATGCCGGCCGGCACGTGGATTTCAACGCTGCGCCCCGCCAGCGCATCGTGCACCTCCTGGACCGTGGACTTCAACAGGTCATCCACACCGCACCACTGGAGGCGCGGACGGAGTGCGCCGCTTTCGAGACGGGTTTGATCCAGGAGGTTCCCGACCACGCGGTTGAGGCGGAGGGCGGCGATGCGAATCTCACCGAGCAGCCGGCTGCGGGCCTCGGGCCGGATTTCCTCCAGATCCTCGGCGGCGCTGGCGATGACGGACAGGGGTGTGCGCAGCTCATGGGACACGCTGTCGAGCAGGGCGCGGTGGAGCCGGTCGGACTCCGCAAGAAGCTTCTCCCGCTCGCCCGCCCGCCGCAGTTGCTCGCGTTCGACAATCAGGGCGAGCTGCCGGGCGAACGTCCCGATAAGCTCACGCTGGGCGGCCGGGAACGCCCGGCCGGCCGGGATTTTTACGCCGAGCACGCCCAGCGAACGGCCCTCCCGCAAGAGGGGTTCGTAGTAGCCGCTGCATGACGCCAGGGTCGGACTGAAGCGCCCCGCAGGGCGACGGTGCCGGCAGGCCCACTCAGCCGCCTCGCGTTCCGCCGGATCGAAGCCGAATGCGCTGGCCGCGTGCAGGACAAGCGGGCCGTCCGCGGCGGACGGCAGCGCGAGGGCAGTCTGGGCGGCGAAGAGGCGGTCCATCTGCCGTAGCGCCGACTGAACTGCATCGTCCAGCGTGCCCGCCTCGGCGAGCGAATGGGTGAGGCGGAAAAGTGCGGTTGCCCGTTCCTCGCGGAGGCGCTCGTTGTGGGCTTGGGCGCGGATGCGGGCGGTGAGCTGGCCGGCGACAAGCGCGACCACAAAGTAGGTGCCGAACAAGAGTGCGTCCTGCACGCTCGCGATCGAGATCGCGAATTTGGGCGGGATGAAGACGTATTCCCAGGTGAGCGCGCTGAGAACCCCCGCCAGCAACATCGGCCCGCGGCCGACTCGAAGGCTCAGCAGGATGACCGCCAGGAGGTAAACCAGGCCAACCGAGAGGTAATAAAACCCCGTCATCAGGAGCCCGGCCACGGTAATTCCGCCTATTGCAGCCACCACAAGGGCATATTCGCTCCATCCGCTCGGACTGGCGGAATCCAGTCTCAGGCGCGGACCGGCGGTGGGCGCGCTGGCGGCAGGGATCATGTGAATGTCGATCTTCCCGCCGAGTTCAAAAAGCCGCTCGACCATCGTTCGACCGCGAAGGATGTCGTGCCAGCGGCGGTCGGACGGCTTGCCGATGACGATCTGCGTGGCCTCGCGGTCGCGGGCAACGCGCACGAGCGCGGCGGCGACATCGTCATCCCGGGTGACGACAACCTCGCCTCCGAGTTCGCGGGCCAGGGCGAGATTGTTTTCGATCAGGCTGCGGGCCTCCTCGGTGAGGGGACGAGTGATCTCCACGTACACTGCAAGCCAGGGGGCGCCAAGTGCCGCGGCGGTCCGACGAGTCCAGCGGATCAACTGCGTCGAGAACGGGCTGGGGCTGACGGCCACGATCAGCCGCTCCGTACTGCGCCAGACCGGGCTCTGGAGATTTCGGCTCAGCGCGGCCAGGCGGCGTTCGGCGTGCTCCGCGGCGAGACGCAGTGCGAGGGCGCGCAGCGCCGAGCGTTGGGACTCGCCCAACGGCGGCGACACCGTTCCTGCGTCAATGACGTTGACGGCGTCGGCCCGGTCGAGAAAAGGATCGGGAACCGTTTTGGCAGGCGGGCGGCCGGTGATCGCCGCAACGGCGTCGGCTCGCGATGCGACGTCGCCGGGTGCAAGGGCGACAAACACATCGATGCCGGATTCCAGCAGTTCAACGGCGTCCTGCCAGCGCCAGGCATGACGCGAGCCGGCGGGATTGTCCTGGGCGAGGCTGTCCATCAGGACTGCGGCAGGCCTCCGGGCGAGGACAGTCTCTAGGCTGGGAAGAACGGATGCCGTGAGGCGTGCATCCACAATTTCGCCCTTGCACCCGTCCTCCGCCGCGCGCTGCAGGGCGGAGATCGCATTTCCATCCCCTGGGACAAGAAGAACGACCACAAGCCGCCCGCCTGTGTCCCGGGGCGGCAGGATGCCGGGATCGGTGGAGTCCGACGGGGAGGGCGGCATTTCGAGAAGCGGGCGGGAAACGGCAGAAACGTGTAACCCAAACACAGGGCGGGGCCGGTTGGGAAGCTGTTGGACTTCCGATGCAACGGCCTCCTGGCCGGCGTTGCCGGTCGGCCGGGCCGCTCAGTGTTTGGACTTTAGATACAGAAACATCAGGAAACCCAATAGAACCTGGAGGCCGACAATGCCCAGAATCATCAGCCACATCGGCTTCCCGCTCTTCCAGGGTTGGGGAGCCCGCAGGCGTTGGAATCGGTCGGTGAGCGACACCAGTTCGTAATTGTCGAGCTCGCGCTTCATCGCGGCGGCGCTTTCGAAGCGCCTCTCCGGGTCGCGCTCGATCGCGTGGAGGATGATCTCTTCGACGACGGGCGTGAGGGCGGCGTTCAACTTGCGCGGAGCCTCCGGATCGCCCGTGACCCGGGCGTTCATCACGACGTACGGGCTCTCGCCCTGAAAAAGCGTCGAGCCGGTGGTCATCTCGTAGAGAATGGCACCCAGGCTGTAGATGTCGGTCCGCTGGTCGCCGCGTTTGCCCTTCACCTGTTCGGGCGCCATATAATCGGGGGTGCCCATCGTCGGCGTCAGTCCGGCGAAGGTCAGCCGTCGCGCCTTTTCCACGCGGGCGATCCCGAAGTCGAACAGCCGGAGGCTGCCATCCCTGCAAAGCATGATATTCTGGGGCTTCAGGTCGCGGTGGGTAATCCCGTTTGCGTGCAGATATTCGAGCGCCTCGCAAATCCGGCTGGCATAGTCGACAGCTTCCGCCTCCGGCAGCGGTTTGCGCCGGTTCAGCAGGTCGGCAAGGGTCTCGCCGTCCAGGAATTCCATCACCAGATAGGGACGGCTCTTTCGCTCCTCGACCTTGATCACCCTGAGAACGCCCGGATGCAGAAGCCGGGTGCCGATCTCCTCCTCACGTTGGAAGCGTTCGTAGCCGGCCACGTCGCTCTCCAGCGTCATCAGCGGCACCTTGACTGCAACCACGTCGCCGCTCCGCCGGTCCCGCGCCTTGAAGA
>PMKA01000433.1 GCA_003157575.1 Opitutia bacterium | reverse complement strand
GCGCACGGCGACGATCGCGACGACCATCAAGACGGCCGCAATGGCGAGGAAGACCGCGAGGACGCGTTGGATGGTTTTGTCTTTCATGTTCAGGGGTTGCTTAAAAACCTACTTTGATCGAATTGCCGGTCGCCTTGCCGGGCTGGCCCTTCTTCCCGCCTGGCGGCGGATCGTTTTCCGGCGGGTCCGTCTTGACCACCGTGGCCACAATTTCCTTGGTGTCGCCGGAAAACGTGAACTCAAAGGCGGACGTCCAGTTTGAGTCCAGAGAGTCGGCGACATCGCCGGCGATCTCGCGCAGGGACNNTTCCGGTTGTTGTAATCCAGATAGGCCTTCGACTCGGTCACATAACAAACGGCGTGGTCCACCATGCTGGCGAGCTGCACCTGGACGAGCCGCGTTCCATAACCTTTCCGCGACAGGACCAGATCGGCCAGGCAGGCGTAGTCGTCGCAGTCGCCCTTCTTCCTGGCCAGGAAGATGTCCGGCGGCTGGACCACAGTGTTGAACTCGTACTCAAAGTACTCGAAGCGGCTCGCGAAACGCTTCGGAGTCAACTTCGGATCGCTGAGAAAATCACTGAGGGTCTCGGCCGGAAGCGGCGAAGGAAGAAGCAATCCGAGCAGGACCAAACCCGGCAGCAGGCCGTGCCACACAAAGTGTAGAGAGGCAGATCGACCGGACATACGGGACATTCATCCAACCGGCACCGGGGGCATTTTGGAAGGAAAAAGGCCTGCGGCCGAAATTCTTGTTTCGGATGTTTCGCGCCGGGAACGGGCCCGCGAGGAGCGCTGCGGCCTTGTTTGCGGACGGCGCGTCCTCCGCTCCCGGCCGCGGCCCCAGACCGCGCCGAGAAATCCGCCTCCTAACCCGCGGGGGCTCCGGACTCCTGACTTCCGGAGTCCATCGCCACGGGCCGCGCCTGCCGGACAGCATCGGCAACGGTCTCGGTGACCGGTTCGGCCTCGCCGCGCTCGCTGTTGAAACGCATCGAGACGATCTTCGACACCCCGCGCTCCTCCATCGTCACGCCGTACACCGCGCTCGTCGCGGCGATCGTGCGCTTGTTGTGCGTGATGATCAGGAATTGCGAGTCCTGCGCGAAATGCTTCAGCAGGTTCGTGAACCGCCCGATGTTCGACTCGTCGAGCGGCGCATCCAGCTCATCCAGCAGACAGAACGGCGAGGGCTTCACCATGTAGAGGGCGAACAGCAGCGCGACCGCCGTCAGCGTTTTCTGGCCTCCGGAGAGCAGCGAGATCCCCTTCAGCCGCGTCCCGGGCGGCTGGGCCACGATATCGATGCCGCTCTCCAGGATGTCCTCCGCCTGGATCAGCTCAAGATGCGCATGGCCGCCGCCGAACAACGTCTGGAACGTGTACTCGAAATTCTTCCGGACCTGCTCGAACGTCACCGCGAACTGGCGCTGGGACGCGCGGTTGATCTCGTCGATGGCCTTGAGCAATTCGGCCTTTGCGCCGGAAAGGTCGTCGCTCTGCGCCTTGAGAAAATCGTACCGTTGCCGGAGCTCCGCGTATTCCTCGATGGCGACCAGGTTGACCGCCCCCATGCCGCTGATCCGCTGGCGCAAGGCCTCGACCGCCGCCTTGACCTCCTCCCAATTCGTGCGGTCCAGCGCGGCGAGGTCCTCCTCCGTCGGCTCCCCTTTCTGGCGGATCCGGGGCTTTCGCGGCTTCGCCCTGGGCTTGTGCTCGGCCTCCGCCGCCTGACCTTCTGTCTCCGCAGCCTGGGTCCGCGCCTCCGCGGGCGCGGCGGCTGCATCGGAGGAAGGCCCCCGGTCTTCCGCGTCCTCGTCCTCGTCGAGATCAAGCGGCTTCAGGTCCGGCGGATCGTCCTCGGAGTGCCAGAGCATCCGCTTCCAGTCGACCGTCGCCAGATCGCATTGGAAATCGCGCTGCATCTCCTCGGTGAGGAACTGGGCGCGCGAACGGTGCTCGGCCAGCTTTATCTCAGTCCGGCTGAGCTCCTCCTGCGCCGCGTCTGTGCCGGTTCGCAAGACCTCCTGTTCGGCCTCGATCGCGCCGATCTGCCGCTCTATCTCCACGAGCTCGCCGCGCAATTTCTCCACCGACGCCTGGGCGACCTCGAGCGTGCGCCCCGCCTCCGCGGCCCGCGCCAACCCGGCCGCCGACGCCTGTTCGAGTTCGGCGGTCTGCTCCGCCCAGACGTCCACTTCCTGCTGCCGCTGTGCCAGAAGTTCGCCGATCTGCGCGCGCCTGCGTTCCATCTCGCCCAGGCCGCGGTCGAGCACTTCGACCTTCTGCCGGCGCTCCGCGAGGTCCAGGCGCGCCTGGGCCAGTCCCTCCTTCTTCTGGTCGCGGTCGGTCCGAAGCGCGGCGATCTGTCCCTCGACGGCCACGATCGCCTGCTTCTCGGCCGCAACCTTCCCCTCGGCCTCGGCGAGCGCGGCCTGCGCGCGGACCAGGCGCTGCTCCGCCTCCATCCGGGCCGCCTCCAGTCCGGCCAGTTCGCGCTCCATCCGCAGGAGTCGGGCGGCGGCCTCCTCGGCCGCCCGATCGGCATTGCGCGCCTCGACCTGGACAGCCGCCACCTGCTGGGTCGCCGTCAGCACATGTTTGCGCTGCTGCTCAAGCGCAGCCTCGGCCGCGGCAAGCGCGGCGCCAAGCTGATCGACCTGCTTGCGCTGGTCGCCGTGGGCCTTCTGGTCGCGCTCAAGCTCCTTCGCGGTCTGTCGAAGATCGATCTCGCGCTGCATGATCCCGCCGGCCGGCTTCTTCTGATGCCCGCCGTAGACAAGACCGCGCTGATCGACCAGCTCCCCCTGCACCGTCGCAACAAGGAGGAACCCGAAATCCGGATGCGCGTTCCAGAACTCCAGAAAAGCGTCCAGGCTCTCCGCGACATAGCAGGCCCCGAGCAGGCCGGCGACAGGATGCGCCGGATCCAGGCCCGCCAGCGCCTCCGTTGCCGGACGGAGAAAGGACGGAAGGTTGTCCGCCGCCCCGGCCGCCGGGCGTCCTGCCGGCGAGACCCGAAGGCAGGCGCTCCCGATCTTCTGCTGGTCGAGCTGGGCCAGAATCTGGCGGGCGACGGGAATCTCCGCAACGGCGACGGCCTCGACCGCCGCGCCGAGCAGGGCCTCCAGCGCCTTGCCATATTCAGGCACGACCTCGAGCCCCTGCGTGACCGGGGCGACCTTTGTCCCGGCGAGAACACTGTCGAGACGTCCCTGCAAAAGCGCCTTGGCCCCCTCGCCAAAGCCCTCGAATTTTTCGTGCAGCTGCTGGAGGATGCGAAGCCGGGCGGTCCGCTGGGCCATCGTCCGGTCAAGATCCTGGAGCTTGCGCTGCCCTTCCCGGAAGCGTTGCGTCGCGTCGGCGAGGGCCTGCTGCGCCGCCTGGACCTCGGTGTGGACGCGGTTCTGTTCGCTGCGGGCGGTTTCGAGCCGCTTGCGCTCCTCGCCCGCGCGCGCTGTCGCGGCGGCCCCGGCCTGCCGCGCCTCGGCCAGCTGTTCGGCCAGCTCGCTGTGCCGGACGGCGCTCGTCTTCGAGTCGACCTCGTGTCCGGAACTCTCCGTCCGCAGGCGCGCCACCGCGCTCTCCAGCTGCAACAGTGCGAACTTCGCCTGCTGGAGCTGGCGCTCCTGCTTGCCCAATTCCCCCTCGACGATGGCCAGCTCGCGGTTGCGCTGCTGGAAGACCGTGTCCGAAGAGCCGAGCAAATTGAGTTGAAGCTGCTTGTCCTGCGCCCCGCTGTCCACCCGGGCGCTGACCTCGTGAAGCTGCATCCGAAGCTCGGCGAGATCGTTCCTGCCGGACTGGATGCGTTCCTCAAGCCCGGTCTTCTTGATCCGGGCGACGCCCGCCTGGTTCTCCGCCTGCTCCTTCTCGGAACGCAGGTCGAAGACCGCCTGCTGCGCTCCCTGCACCCGCTGGTTGAAGTCGCTGCGACGCGCCTTGATCTCGCCCAGCTCGAGCTGGCGGGCTTCCAGTCTTCCCCTCTGGGTCTCGGTCGCGGCGCGAAGGCGCGCCACATCTGCATCCAGGCCACCTATCATCGCGCTCAACTGCGCCCACTGCCAGCCCCCGTGGGCGAGGCTCAGGTGCCGCAACCGGAAGCTCAGGCGCTTGTAGCGGATCGCCTTTGACGCCTGCCGTCGGAGGCTGCCGATCTGGCGGTTGATCTCACCGATCACATCCGTCACCCGCGCGAGATTCTGGTCGGTGAGCGCGAGTTTTCCAAGAGCCTCCCTCCGCTGGCTCTTGTAGCGCGTGATTCCCGCAGCCTCCTCAAACACCGCCCTGCGCTCCTCCGGCTTTGACGACAACACCTGGTCGATCTGGCCCTGTGCCATGATCGAATACGAGGTGTGCCCCACCCCGGTGTCCATGAAGAGCTTGTGGATGTCCTTCAGCCGGCATGACTGGCCGTTGATCAGATAATCGCTCTGGCCGTCGCGCGTTGTCCGGCGGGTGATCTCGACCTCATGAAATTCGGTGCCGAGCTGCTTCTCGCAATCGCTCAGGAGAAGCGCGACCTCGCACAAGTTCTGCGGGCGGCGCGTCTCCGCCCCCTCGAAAATGACATCCAGCATCTTGCCGCCGCGCAGGGCCTTTGCGCTCTGTTCGCCGAGGACCCAACGGATGGCGTCGGCGATGTTGCTCTTGCCGCAGCCATTCGGACCGACAATCGCGGTTACGCCCGGATCGAAGCGAAGGATGGTCGGGTCCGCGAACGACTTGAAGCCGTGGAGCTTGAGAGCCTTAAGATGCATGCAACGTAAACCGGCAGACTAGAGAGGGGTCAAATTGCGACCGCAACGGGAAAGTGAACCGAGTTGTTCACAGGCCATTCACCCCCGAAACCCGGTACAATGGGAGATTGAACCCCGCGCGCGGGCCTGATGAGGTTGGCGCGCGCCGTTGGAGCCGCCCATCCGGCGTATGAATGAAACAGAACATCTACGACGACCCGGTTTTCTTTGAAGGATATCGCCGGCTCCGGAGAAGCGAGGCCGGGCTGAATGCCGCCCTCAAGCCTGCCTCCTCCCGGTGTACGGATCTATCGTGAATGCCGTGTCAATAGCAGGCCTTGTCCTGGCGCTCGCGCCTTTTCTTGCATCCGCGCCGCTGCCGACGGAAGTGATCCCGCTGGAGGCGCCCCGGTCTCCCTTCTGCATGGTCGCCGCCTCGGTCAGGGTCAGCGTCAGCAAGGACCTGTCGATCGTCGAGGGCGACTACGACTTCAGGTACGTGCGCCGGTACGAGGCGGTCCCGATGCCCGAAAAGATTCCCTTCCAGTGCGCAGTCTTTGTTCCCGCGCAGGCAGGCAGCCTTGAAGATATCGTGGCGCTTACCGGGGCGAAACTCCACATCGGCTCCCTCGACTTCGAACCGGAGGATTTTGCGCCGTTGCCGGAGGGTCCGGAATCCGCGATCCAGGCCGCGCCGGCAGATGCCCGGATCGTGATTCTCGTCTTCAGGATTCCGCGCAGCCTCCTGCGTCAGCAATGCCGCGTGCACATCAGCCACTACCAGGCGCATTACCATTATGCGGGAAGAGCCGTGGCCGCCTTCCTGCCGCTGCTCCCCGATTTCGAGTCGCTCAAGAACGAGCTCCTCTTCTCCCGGAGCGATTTCGCCGTCGAATTCGAAGCGGTGGACGCAGTCCGGCTGCGCCGGCTGTCGGTCAACCCGTCCGTGGAGCTGGAGACGCCCGGACGCGTGAAGGTCCGCCCGGCCGACCGCGAGAACATCGCCGTGGAGGTCGCCGCCCCGGCCGGAAAATGCCAGCCCCGATTTTTCGATGTCGCCAGCCGGCCCCCCCGCGCTTTTTCTCCGGGTTGCGTCGTCCCGCCGTCATCTCATGAAAACGGTGCTCATCTTCTTCGTGTGGTGCATTCTGCTCGTCCTGTGCTGGCCGCTGGCGCTCCTGGCCCTGGTGCTGGCGCCCCTGGTGTGGCTGTTGGCCCTGCCCTTCCGCATTGCGGGCCTCTGCCTCGGCGCAATGTTTTCCCTCGTGCGCGCGCTGCTCTACCTTCCGGCCCGGCTGCTGGAGCCGCGCCGCCGCGCCTGAACAACCCCCAAACCCGATCCATCATGAGCCTGTCAACCCCTCCCGCCCCGCTGTTCAAAGACATCGCCTTCGTCATCTACCCGGTCAAATCGGTGAAAACGTCCCGGGTGTTCTACGAGGAAACCCTCGGACTCAAGGTCACCGCAAACTGGGACGACCAGTGGGTGGAATACGACATCGGCAACGGCACGCTGGCGATCACCGCCGCGGATGCCACGCACAAGGCGGGCACTCATGGCGCGACCATCGGACTTGAGGTCGCGGATCTCGACGCTGTGCTGGCCTGCTTGAAGACAAGGGGAGTGCCGGTCTTCAACGGCCCCTTCGACTCTCCCGCATGCCGCGGCTGCATCATCCGGGATCCCGATGAGAACGAAATCATCCTGCATCAGCGCAAATGACGCGGGACGGTATGTCCTGCGGCAGGCCGCCCCTGAAGACACCGCCGGCATCTGGAGGCTCATCTCCTCGGTCCTGCTGGATTTTGGCATCGTTGCAGACCGGAGGACCACCGACCGGGATCTCGCCGACCTCGGCGCCCACTATGACGCCTGCGGCGGCGTGTTCTTCGTGCTCCTCGATGCGCGAACCGTGATCGGGACGGTGGCGCTGCGCCCCGGGCCGACGGAGGCCTGCGAGCTCTGCAGGATGTATCTGGCGCACAAATACAGAGGGAGGGGCCTGGGCCGGCGCCTCTTCGAGCACGCCATGACCGAGGCGCGCCGCCGTGGTTTCCAGGAGGTTTTCCTGAAGACCGCCTCGGTGCTCACAACGGCGATCTCGCTCTACGAACGCGCCGGCTTCCAGCATGTCCCGGCACCGAGGGCCTGCGGCAACTGCGACCGGATGATGCGGATGAGGCTGGCGCAGCCCGGCGAGGCCCTTCCATCCGGCACGGCGGCCCGCCGGACTTCGCGTCCTCCCGGAGGGAATCCCGGGACTATTTCTGGGCGGTGCCCTCCCTGATGATTCTGTCGAGGTCGCCCGCAGGGACCACGACAACCCCGGCGGGATGGCCTTTTTCCATCTTGTTCAGGCTGATGCCGAGCACCCTCCCCTCCTGGTCGAAGACGGGGCATCCGAGCGTTTCGGGAAACATATCCGTGCTGACCAGCAACAGCCGGCGCGGCCTTTCGATGATGCCGATCACGGTGCTCGCCCGGATCAGTCCAACGTGCTGGAATGCTTCGTTGGCCCGCGACAGATGATAGTAATTGCCGAGCACCGAGGCCGATTCCGCAGCCTGGGTCAGATCGACGAATGTGAAGATGCGGCCGTCCGCCGCGCCGACCTCCGGACCGAAGAGCGCCAGATCGTGCTCCGCGTCCTTCCAAAGGAGCCTGGCCGGAATCTCGCTGCCATCAGCCATCCGCAGCCACATTTTCTTGAATTCCGTGTCGACGAGTTCGACAGGCCCGCCGGCCGAGTTCATCTGGCTGCGCATGAATTCAAAACCCACCTTTTGATCAACTCCGCTCAGATAGGTAACCGTAACGCCGCCCGCGCCGATCACAGTGCCGTTTACNNCGCCTCGCTTTCAGGGAGCGCGCGCACAAATGGAATCGAAGCTGCAACCACGGTGCCAAGAACCATCAGGGAACAGACGGAGAATTTCATGACGAAATCGACAATTGTTGTTTGGGGCCGAAAGCCGGAATGCAATGCATCCGCGGCAGATTCAACGAAGAACCGGGCGTCTGCAAGAATTCGTCGCGCCCCGTCCCGAGATGGCACAAAAAGGTCCACCTTGCTTGATAAATTCCCGGTTCTACCGACCATTGTGTTCAATCTGCCTGTCATGCCCCTGCCGTGAGCAATCCCACCTCAGCCACACCCGCTCAAACGGCGGAACCCCCGTCGGGTCCGTCTCCGGCGAGCCGTGCGCCCGTCAACGCCGGGCTGACCGCTGCGCAACGCCTCGACCTTTACCGGCAGATGGTGCGGATCCGGCGTTTTGAGGAGCGCTGCCTGCGCGCCTATCAGCAGGGCAAGATCGGCGGTTTTTTGCATCTTTACATCGGACAGGAGGCG
>PMKA01000082.1 GCA_003157575.1 Opitutia bacterium | reverse complement strand
TCATCCTGAGCCTGTCGAACGGATAGGCGGACGGGCCTTGCCACGGATTCTCTTCGGAGAGGTCAATCCCTCCGGCCGCCTGCCGATCAGCTGGGAGCACTGTTGGGAAGACAACCCGGTGCACGATAGTTACTACGTCAATGCACCGCACAACTCGGTGGACTACAAGGAGGGTGTCTTTGTGGGTTACCGCGGATACGAGCACAACGGGGTCAAGCCTCTGTTCCCCTTCGGCTACGGCTTGAGCTACACGAGCTTCAGGTTCGACAATCTTGCCATCACACCCGCGGCGCCCAAGGCGGGCGAAAACGTCACCGTGGCCTTTGACGTGACGAACTCCGGTTCACGCCAGGGCGCCGAAGTGGCGCAGCTTTACCTGGGCAATCCCACCGCCAGCGTGCCGCGCCCGCTCAAGGAGCTCAAGGGGTTCGCCCGGGTCGAACTGAATCCCGGTGAGACCCGACGGGTGACGTTGACGCTCGATCCGCGCGCCATGTCTTTCTTCGACGTCCAGAATCATGTGTGGAAGCAGGAACCGGGCAGATTTACGCTCTTCGTCGGACATTCCTCGGCGGATGTCGATCTGCACGGCGAATTCGTCGTTGCACCTTGACGCGCCCAACGTCGTTTTCTTCGGCCATCTCCTCACGTCCTCGTCCCCGGTCGCTCAACAAAGACATTCGTCAAATGAACAACCTGAATCGCATCCAACACGACGCCGAACAAGGGCGTCCTTTCCTGGCGGTCAAACGCCGGCGGCTTGCCTGCGTGTTCATTTTCCTCGCCGGCCTGGGTTGCGCGCGAGGCGGCGCCCCCGTGAATGTCCCCGCCGGCCCGCCCTATGCCAAAATGAGCCCCGTCCCGATTGTCGCCATTCATCCCGAAGGCTGGCTGCGGCAGTATCTGGTCAACCAGCGGAACGGCTTGACCGGACATCTGGAGGAGGCGGGATATCCGTTCAACACGATCGCTTGGGCCGGAGAGAAGATCCCGGAGTACCGGAACAGCGCCGAGGAGTGGTGGCCGTACGAACAGAATGCCTACTGGGTGGATGGGATGCTCCGCTGCGGCCTGCTGCTCAACGACGATTTTCTCATCGGCCGGGCGCACCGGAGCATCGACTACGTGTTGAGCCATCCGGCCGCAAATGGATACCTCGGCCCGAAACTCTCGGCGAACACGTCGGAAATCGGGCGGTGGATACACGTCGTCTTTTTTCGCGCCCTGATGGCCGATTACGCGGCAACGCAGGATGCGCGCATTCCGGCCGCGCTCAGGCGGCACTACCTGGCCGGCGATTACTCCTATGGCGGCGGCCGCGACGTGCTCAACATCGAGGCGATGCTCTGGACGTACGAGCAGACCGGGGACGCCGCCCTGCTCGAACTGGCGGAAAGAAGCTATGCGGCTTTCAACGCGGCGGAAGGTTCCGCGCCGCTCTCCGATGCGGATTTCCTGCGCGACACACCGGCGACCGAAGCGCACGGGGTGTCCTATGATGAAACGGCAAAGATCGGCGCCATTCTCTTCCTTCACACGGGCGCCGAGGATTACCTCAGGCCGTCGGTTGCCGCGTTCCGCAAGATCGACCGGTACCACATGCTCGTCTCCGGCGTGAATGTGTCGTCGGAGCAGCTTCACCCGGTCACGACGACCGAGTCGTGCGAAACGTGCGACATCTCCGACTACACCTGGAGCGCCGGCTATCTGCTCATGGCCACGGGCGACGCGTCCTATGCCGACAAGATCGAGCGCGCGGCCTTCAACGCCGCGCCCGGCGGCGTGACGGGCGATTTCAGGGCGCTGCAGTACTTCACCGCGCCGAACCAGGTGGTGTGCAACCACAGCAGTTTTGTCCGGACCGGAGGTTCACAGATGTCGTTCTCGCCGAATCCCGGCACGGAATGTTGTCCAGGGAACATCAACCGCATGATGCCGAACTTCGCTTCGCGCCTCTGGATGACGGACGGTCAGGGCGGATTGGCGGCCGTCATGTATGCCCCGTCCCGCGTCGTTTTTCCGGTCGGTCCGGATCGCCGGCAGGTCGAGATCCGGGAGGTCACGGAGTACCCCTTCTCCGAGGAGATCCGTTTTGAGATCAAGACGGGGGCGGGTCCGGTGCAATTTCCCTTCTCGGTCCGGATTCCCGGCTGGTGCCGGGCGCCCCGGCTGGTGATCAACGGCAGCCCGGTGGCGATGGCGGCCTCGCCGGCTTCGTTCGTCCGCATCGAACGGGAATTCAAGGACGGCGATGTGGTGGCGCTGACGCTTCCGCAGGAGCTGGCCCTCGAGGACGGACCGGATCACACAGTGTCCGTCGTGCGGGGACCGCTGGTGTATGCGCTGAAAGTGGAGGAGGAATGGAAGATCGACCTTGAAGACAAACGGTCCACCAAAGATTTCCCGGCGTACGATCTTTACCCAAAGGGCCCCTGGAACTATGCGCTGTGCGTTGATCGCGCCCGGCTGCCGGAACAGATCAAGGTCATCCGCCGGCCCTCCAGCGATTCGCCGTGGACCATCGCCTCCGCACCGATCGAGCTGAGCGCACCCGCCCGGCGCGTGAAGACCTGGGAGATTCGTCCGGCCGCGGAGGTGATGACCGAGCATTGGGATATCATCCGCGATTCCGCGACCGGCAAGGTGAAGCAATGGGTAAAGAACGGCTTTGACCGGCAAACCGGCTTCTTTCTTTTCACTCCGCCCGTGCCGGATCCAAAAACGGTCGCGCAGGGCCTGGACAGTGAAACCACGATGGTAACCCTGGTTCCTTATGGCAGCTCGAAGCTGCGGATCACCTAT
Source organism: Opitutia bacterium (assembly GCA_003157575.1). Classification (GTDB taxonomy): domain Bacteria; phylum Verrucomicrobiota; class Verrucomicrobiia; order Opitutales; family Opitutaceae; genus Fen-1467. The sequence continues at coordinate 21,724 of PMKA01000082.1, read as the reverse complement.
TTCCCGCAGGGTAAGCCCCAGCCGCGAGACCAGTCCGCCGGTGAGGTCCGTTAACGGGAGGTTCATTTCGGCGTAGTTCCAAACCATCGGCAATTTACGAACCTTCGCCGGCGTACGGGACGGCAAGCCATTCCTCGATGTGATTTCCGGAACGATCGAAATCCGCGACGTTCATTTCACGCCGCAGTCTGCAAAACCTCAGCCGGAGCAACGATCCTGATGACATTCAATCGACTGACCGGCTCGGTGCTCGTCGCGGCGCTGCTGGGAGCGGCCGCGCTGCAGGCGGCGCCGACCGTGCGGACTGCCGGGGGCGTGGTGGAGGGCGCCCTCAGCGCCGACGGCAAGGTCGGCGCATTCAAGGGCATTCCCTACGCGGCGCCGCCCGTGGGGCCGTTGCGCTGGAAGCCGCCGCAGCCGGTGCAGCCCTGGACCGGCGTGCGCCCCGCCGTGGACTTCGGCCCGCGTGCGATGCAGGGCCGCGTGTTCGACGACATGATCTTCCGCGATGCCGGTCCGAGTGAAGACTGTCTGTACCTCAACGTCTGGGCGCCAGCTCCGCCGAGGCCGCCGAAGCTGCCGGTGATGGTCTGGATTCACGGTGGAGGTTTCGCCGCCGGGGCGGCTTCCGAACCGCGCCAGGATGGCGGGCGGCTGGCGATGAAGGGCATTATCGTGGTCAGCGTCAATTACAGGCTGGGCGTATTCGGATTCCTCGCGCTCCCCGGGCTGGCCCGCGAGTCGGAACACCGGGCCTCGGGAAACTACGGGCTGCTGGATCAGGTGGCCGCCCTGCGTTGGGTCCGGGCGAACATCGCCGCGTTTGGCGGCGACCCGGACAACGTCACGATCTTCGGCGAGTCGGCCGGATCCATGTCCGTCAGCGCCCTCATGGCGTCGCCCCGGGCCAGGGGGCTTTTCCAGCGTGCGATCGGCGAGAGCGGATCGCTGATTGACCTCGGCGAGTCGCTGCCGACGCGCGCGCAGGCGGAGGCGAAGGACCTCAAGTTCGTTCAGGAGGCGTTCGGGACGGTGGAGCCCGACGTGCTGCGTGCCAGGCCGGCGCGGGATATTCTGGAGGCGGCGGCGAAGCTGCCGTGGTGGCATTTCGCTCCCGACGTCGATGGGGATTTCCTGCCAGCCGATGGCCGGGAGATCTATGGGGCGGGCCGGCAAAGCCACGTGCCGCTTCTGGCGGGCTGGAATCAGGACGAAGGCAGTTACCACGGGTTCTTCGGCGACGATCCGCCTACGCTGGCAAATTACCGCGCGCAGATGAAGGCCCGGTTTGGCGCGGCGGCGGACGCCTGGCTGCAGCATTACCCGGCGACCTCCGATGCGGAAGCCCGGATCGCGGCGCGGGATCTGGAGGGGGACAAGTTCATCGCGTACTCCACGTGGGCATGGATCGAGCGGCATCTCCGCACCTCCGGGGAGCCGGTCTACCGTTACGAATTCGATCAGGCGCTTCCCCTTCCTCCCGACGCGCCGCAGGGCGCCGAGGCGGCTGCGCCGCATGCGGCGGACATCGAGTTTGTGTTCCTGGCACTGGATTCCAGGCGCCTGCCGTGGCGGCCCGGGGATCGTGCGACCGCGGAACTTCTGGCGTCGTACTGGACCAACTTCGCAAAAACGGGGAATCCGAACGGCCCGGGTCTGCCGCCCTGGCCGGCCTATTCGGCGCGGAGCGGCTATCCGGTGATGCACCTGCAGGCCGCGCCGCGGGTGGTTCCGGACAGACAGCGCGCCCGCTACGAGTTCCTCGACCAGCTCCCGATTGACCCCTGATCGGCGTCCGCGTCATGATAGCGCGGTCGGCCGCGATCCTGCCGCGGCATTCTTCCTGTGAGCTGACACAATTTCGCCGGACCTTCGGCGACGCGGTCGCGCCAGCCTCGTCCGTCCGCATCGAACGGGAATTCAAGGAGGGCAACGGCCGTTTCAGAACCTGAGCCTATTTCGCATGCGGGGATAAGGGCAGAATGCCCTAAATCGCCGGGTCTTCGTCAAAAAAGGTCCGAGCTTTGTCCAATAGACACCACCAGCTTGCGCGGACGCGCAGCCGAGGGCGGTTCGTGGCGGCATTGCTTTCCCGGGCTTTTTGCCCTTTTCTGACGGGATGGTGCGCGGCGTCATTTTATGCGTTGCTGTTCTGTTCTCCTCGGTCGGCCTGATGGCGGGGGACATCCCTGTCGGCGAGCTGGCCTATGCGCCGACTGCTGCGCGGGTGGCGGCTTTGCAGGCTGAGGCGGCACAGAAGGGATGGGCTGCGGTGGCAGCGCCGCTGCGCGAGGCCGCGACCGGCCTCTACGAGCGCCGCGGCGTGCAGGCGCAGTCCTGGTATTATCTTTACCGGTGGGCCGACTTGTTCGGGCAGACGCAGGGGCAGGCCGTCAGCCGGTGGCGGGATGACGTTCGCCGGGCGAACGTGGGATACGAGAGCGCGTACGGTGAGACGAAGGCGCCGGACCGGCAGCTCGGCACCTTCTTGCCGCTGGAATTTCAGGCGTATGCGATGGGTTCGCAGGAGTTCTCGGCACAGTTTTTCTCCCTCTTGTCGTCGCTCGATCACCCGTCGATGGTGTTGAGGATCCTTGCAGCGCTCTGGAGCGAGGGCCCGGCGCAGTTCAAGGATTATTCGAATCTCGCGATCGCGATCGCCGTTGTCTACGACGTGCCCCCGCCTTCCGGATGGCCGCACGGGCAGGTGTCCGAGCAGGCGCTGCATCGACAGCTTTTCCAGCCGACCGGGGTGTTCAGCTTTTTCGTCCAGGCGGACAAGGCGGGCGCGTTGCTCCAGCCGGTGCGAAAACTGTCTGCGGAGGACTTGAAATTTGTCGTCGATACAAGCGCTGGTTTCGACGAGATGGCATGGGCGCAGCAGAACGTCGCGGTGCCGCTCGATGCTTTCGGCAGGATGTATTATGTGGTCCGGTACCGGAGCGACCGTGCGGAGGCGGGGACGTTGGTGTGGCCGCTGGCATCCTACAAACTTCCCGAGATAGTGCAGGAGGGCGGCATTTGTGTGGATCAGGCGTATTTCGCCGCGACGGTTGGGAAGGCGAAGGGGGTGCCGACCCTGCTTTTCCGGGGCATGGGGAAGGATGGCGGTCACGCGTGGTTCGGCTTCCTTGACGGCGGCGGGCAGTGGCAGCTCGATTGCGGACGCTATCCGGACCAGAAGCTTGTGACGGGCTACGCGTTCGATCCGCAGACATGGACCAACATCTCCGATCACGAGCTAATGTTTCTTCACGAGGGATTTCGCAGGCAGCCGCTATTCAAAACCTCGTTGATGCACCGCCAGTTCGCCGAAATCTACTATTACGGAGGGAACCTCCCGGCGGCGGCAAAGGCCGCCCGCGCATCCGTGACGGTCGAGAGACGCAACCTCGATTCATGGTATCTCCTGCTTGCCGCGCAGCAGCGCATGGGTATGCAGCCGCGGCAGGTGGAGGCGACCTTGCAGGAGGCCTCGTCGGCGTTTGAACGTTATGCCGGCCTGGGGGATGACTTCAAAAGGCAGATTGTCCGCAGCCTGCGCAGCCGGGGGCAGACGAGCGCCGCCGACCTGCTGGAGCACAGCATCGGCCGGATTGACGAGCCCGACCGGGACAATTCCGAAGTGCAACAGGCGGCCCAGGTCCTGCAGCGGAGCATGGAGGAGGACAGCGTCGACAACACCGTCCGCCTCTACTATTCGTTGCTCAAGAAACCCGGGCAGGGCGCAGATATCGATTTTTTCATCCAGGTCGTGAGGCCGTTCGTCGAGTATGTGATGAAAAACGAACGGCCCGACGAGGCCATGCAGGCGGTTCTGCAGGCCCGGAGGGCGCTGAAGGTGGAGCCGGACGGCCAGCTTGACCTGGAGCTGAACGCATTGGCGGAAAAGGCCCGGCAGGCGGCGCGGCGGTGAGTGCCCTGCGTAGTGATTCTGCGCCCCCTCCCTCCGCGGTCCGGAGATTCGTTTTGGCGGATTCCATGGCGCGCAAAGTTGCGATCACAAGACTCGTCAACGGCACGATCATCGCTAACCTCGGGTTTTATGGTGCGACCTTTGCATGGATTACAGGAACTTCGCCGCCGCGCGGAAGCCGAGCTGACGGAGGACATTCTGCCTTTCTGGGCGCGCAACGCATTTGATCCGGTCTCGGGCAGGCTGGCGGGCGTCGTCGCGAACGACCTTCGCCGCTTCGATGACGTGCCGCGGCACGCCGTGCTGTGCGCCCGCATCCTCTGGACCTTTGCTGCGGCCGTTCGCCGGGAGCCGCGGCCCGAGTGGATTGAAACGGGACGGCGCGCCCTGGCGTTGCTTGAAGGACCGTTCTGGGACGCGCAGCACGGCGGAGTCTACTGGAGCATCGAGCCGGACGGCCGTGTCCATTCGGACCGGAAGCAAATCTATGCGCAGGCATTTTCGATCTACGGCCTGGCGGAATGGCACGCCGCAACGGGCGAGACCGCGGCCCTTGAACGGGCGAGGGAATTGTTTGCGCTCGTCGAGCGGCACGCGTCGGAGCCGGTGTTTGGCGGTTACCTGGAGGCGCGCAGCGCCGGGTGGGGGGAGCTCGCCGATCTGCGGCTGAGCGAAAAGGACCTCAACGCGCCCAAGTCGATGAACACGCTGCTGCACGTGCTGGAGGCCTATACGACGCTTCTGCGCGTCTGGCCCGACGCCGTCGTGCGTTCGCGGCTCCATGCGTTGCTTGTTGCGATGCTCGATCACGTGGTGACCGACACACCCTACACCCATTGCGGGCTCTTCTTTGACATGGAGTGGAGATCGCTGGTCCCGACGATCTCATACGGGCACGACATCGAGGCAAGCTGGCTCCTGTGGGATGCCGCCGAGGCGCTTGGCGACGCCGCCTTGAAGGACCGCACCCGGAGCGTCGCGCTCGCAATGGCGGCCGGGGTTCTTGAGCACGGCTGCGATTCCGACGGGTCGGTCTTCTACGAGGGCAGGTCCGGAGAGGTGGTCTCGGCGGACAAGCATTGGTGGCCGCAGGCGGAGGCGGTGATCGGTTTCCTCAACGCCCGCGCCCTCGGCGGTGGAGAGATCTTTGCAACCGCGGCGGAGCGAGCCTGGCAGTTCATCGACAACCACGTGATCGATCGGGAGCATGGGGAATGGTTCGCGGAGATGGACCGTTCGGGGCGGCCGCTGCCCGACTACCCGAAGCACGGTGGCAGCTGCAAGATCGGCCCGTGGAAATGCCCGTATCACAACGCCCGGGCCTGCCTCGAAGTGCTGCGCCGCGTGCCCGCGCAGGGCTGACGGCGGCGTCCCGTGGGAGACAGCGCCGCGACCTAATTCTAATTCGCGTTCAAGATGAGACGAACCAACGTTCCTTGTCGGAGCCTGCTTGCAGGCGATCAGGATCGTTCGAATAGTGACAACACACTTAATCGCCTGCGAGCAGGCTCCTACATCCTGCCAATTGGTCTCATCATGAACGCACATTAGAATAAACCGGACTTGCTCATAGCCGTAGGGTCGCCGCTTGTCGGCCGCTCCGGACCGGTTTGGGCGGTCTTCTTTGAGCTGTGGCTGGAAACGCAGGCGTAGCTGCGAGCGTGAGCCCCTCGACTGTCTCGGAGCCTTGAGCCTGCCTGCGGGAGCTTGTCGAACCCGTCGAAACGGCGAGCGGAGAGGGCCACTCGCTCACGCTTGCAGCCACATTTTTGATGAAACTGCCTCACCCCCGCGGGGCCGCGACGGACAGGAACGCGGCGAGGACCGGAGGAACGGCCGGCGTCTGCTTCCAGCCCACGACGAGCCGGCTCTCGGGCGCGGGGCCGGCGAGCGGGCGGAAGACGACTTCCGGCGGAAGGGACTGCGCCTCGGAGGGGCACATGAAGGTGGCGCCGAGGCCCGAGCGCACGAGCCCCGTCCCGTTGGCCCGCGGCCAGACCTCCTCGGCGATGTGCGGCGCTATTCCGGCGCGGGCGAAGGCGGCCAGCATCCGGTCGTAGAACCCGGGATTGTGCGTGCGCGGAAAGAGAACGAACGGTGTTGCCGCGAGATCGCGCAGGCGGAGGGAGGGGCGGGCGGCGAGGGGATGGCCGGCGGGAAGCAGCACGCCGTTCTTCTCGCGGAGCAGAATCCGTGTGCGAATGCCCGGCGTCGGGGCATCGGGATGGAAAAAGCCGCAGTCCAGGTCGCCGGAGAGAAGAGCAGCCGCCTGCGCCGAGGTCGGAGACTCGTTCAGCTCAACGCGGATTCCGGGAAAGCGCCGGTGAAACTCGCGCACGATTCCGGGAAGCACCGTGGCCATGGCCAGACCGGTGAACGCGACGCGGACGCGGCCGACGCGGCCCTGCGCCAGCGCGCTCAGCTCCGCCGGGACGCCGGCAAGGGCGCGGAGCAGGGGCTCCACCCGCTCGGCCAGCATGCGGCCGGCCTCCGTCAGCTCGACCTTCCGGCGGGACCGCACGAACAGGGGCGCGCCAAGCGCTGCCTCGAGCTGGGCGATCTGGCGGCTGAGCGCGGGCTGGGCGACCGCAAGCGCCTCCGCGGCCCTGCGGAAATGGAGCAGACGCGCAACCTCGCGAAAATAGACAAGGTGGCGCAGTTCGAATCCAAATTGATACTCACGGGGCATCACAAGTGACAAAACAAGTATTTTGGAGTATCGCAAGAATGGAGTAGACTCGCGGAGATTTCATCCGCCCGTGAGCACCTTCGCCTCCACCGCCCCCGACTACGCCCGCAACGCGGCCGTCCAACGCTCCGCGAGCGAGTCTCATTGACGGCGCCTGCAATTTGCCAAACCTATCGACCTCCATGCCAAAATCCCTCTTCCAAAAAGTCTGGGAGGCGCACACGGTGCGCACCCTGGCGAACGGCCAGACACAGCTCCTGATCGGCACGCACCTGATCCATGAGGTGACCAGTCCGCAGGCGTTCGGCATGCTCCGCGACCTCGGGCTCAAGGTGGCCATGCCAAACCGGACCTTTGCCACGGTCGACCACATCGTTCCGACGGACGAGGTCGCCGAGCCGTACGCCGATCCGCTCGCGGACGCCATGATCAAGTCGCTGCGCCGGAGCTGCCAGGAATTCGGCATCACCTTTTTTGACCGCGCCACGGGGAAGCAGGGCATTGTCCACGTCGTGGGTCCCGAGCAGGGCATCACCCAGCCGGGCACCACCATCGCGTGCGGCGACTCCCACACGAGCACGCACGGCGCGTTCGGCGCCATCGCGTTCGGCATCGGGACCACGCAGATCCGCGACGTGCTGGCGACGCAGACAATGGCGCTCGGCCGCCTGAAGGTCCGCCGGATAAACGTCACCGGCCGGCTGGGACCCGGGGTCTACGCCAAGGACGTCATCCTGCACCTCATACAGACGCTGGGTGTCAACGGGGGCACGGGCTTCGCCTATGAATACGGCGGCGACGTTTTTGACCGCTTCTCGATGGAGGAGCGGATGACCGTATGCAACATGTCGATCGAAGGCGGGGCGCGCGTGGGTTACGTGAACCCGGACGAAACGACATTCGCCTACCTCGAAGGCCGCCCGTACTCCCCGAAGGGTGCGGCGTGGGAGGCAGCCGTGGCCGGATGGCGCGCGGTCGCGAGCGACCCGGGGTGCGCGTACGACGATGTTGTCACAATCCGCGGCGAGGACATTCCGCCGACCGTGACCTGGGGCATCAACCCGGGGCAGGCAGTCGGCATCGACGGCTGCATCCCCGATCCGTCCAAGACGACGGCGGTCGACGAAAAGGCCTCGATCGAGGAGGCGCTGGCGTACATGAAGCTCAAGCCCGGCGCGCCGATCAAGGGCACGAAGATCGACGTCGCATTTGTCGGCTCGTGCACCAACGGGCGCCTGAGCGACTTCCAGGAGGTGGCGCGGTTCCTCAAGGGCCGGCGGGTTGCGCCGGGCGTGAAGGCGATCGCGGTCCCCGGCTCCCAGGGCGTCGGCGTGCTTTGCGTTTCCCTGGGGATCGACCGCCTCTTCCGCGACGCCGGCTTCGAATGGCGCGAGGCCGGCTGCTCGATGTGCCTCGCGATGAATCCGGACAAGCTTGTCGGCGACCAGATCTGCGCGAGTTCCTCCAACCGGAACTTCAAGGGGCGCCAGGGCAGCCCCACCGGCCGCACCCTTCTCATGAGTCCGCTCATGGTCGCAGCCGCCGCCGTCACGGGCCGGGTTGCCGACGCACGGGCGGTCTTCAACGTCGCCTGACCTCCGGTCAACCTCGCCCCTCCAGCAAATATCAACCGTTCGTTCACCTTCCAGTCAGCCGCTTACTTCCATGCCTCTCGAAAAAATCACGTCGGTCGCCGGCCGCGCTGTCAGCGTGCCGGGCAATGACATCGACACCGACCGGATCATCCCGGCCCGGTTCATGAAATGCGTCACGTTCGACGGCCTCGGCGCGTTCCTGTTCCATGATGTCCGAAAGAACGCCGACGGCACGGACCGGGCGCATCCGCTCAACGATCCGCGCTTCAAGGGCGCCACGATCCTGCTTTCCGGGGCCAACTTCGGCTGCGGCAGTTCCCGTGAACACGCCCCGCAGGCCCTCCAGAAATACGGATTCCGCGCGATTGTCGCGGAAAACTTCGCCGAGATCTTTTTTGGCAACTGCACGACGCTGGGCATCCCGTGCCTGGGCGCCAGCCGGGCGGACATCCAGAGGATCGCTGCCGCCGTTGCGCAGAACCCTGCGACCGAGGTCGTGATCGATCTGGCGCATTCGGAGATCCGTTTTGGCGGCCAGACGGTCAAGGCCGCGATCCGGGAGAGCGCAAGGGAGGCTTTGGTGAATGGCAGGTGGGATGCAATCGGGGACTTGCTAGAAGGCGCCGACAGGGTCAAGAAGCTCGCTGCCCGGCTGCCATATCTGAGCGTCTGAATCACGGCCTCGCGGGATGGGCTGAAAAATAAATGAATCCTTTTTCCATCCCAGGCGTCTATTCCTGAAATCTCCTGCCATGCCGATTATCTTTGCGTTGGACTTTTTCGACCTTCTGAAGGGGGCCGGCTTGCTGGCCTATCCTCTCGCCGCGTGCTCGTTCGCGATGGTGTTTATCATCGCCGAACGAACCTATGCGCTGAGAACCAACGTTGTGATGCCGCAGGATCTCGTCGACGCCATCATTGAGAACAAGCCTTATTCGGGCGGAAAGCACTCGGTGCTCGCCCGGATTCTGGACTTCGCCGAGGACCACGAGCAGGATGCCGACGCGGTCAAGGCGTTTGCCCGCCTGGAGATCAACCGCATGGAACGCGGGATTCCGTATCTCGACATCATTTATGCGGCAGGTCCGCTCTTTGGTTTGACCGGCACAATTTGGGGGTTGCTCAACGTCTTTGGCCAGATAAACGCGGAGACCGGGCTGCCCGATCCGGTGGCCTTCACCAAGGGTGTGTCCCTTGCCTTGTCCGCGACGCTCTTTGGCCTTGGAGTGGCGATCCCGGCGCTTCTGGGCGGCGGTTATTTGCAGCGCAAGGTCGAGAACTATGCGGTGAGAATCGATTCGCTGCTGGAGCGGATCAACAGCCGCCGGGCGAGCACCCGCGGGGCGCGCGAGCCGGCTGTTGAGGTTGTCCGCTGAACCGCGGTTCCGCTTCCTTTTCCCCCCCATGGCTCTTTACGAGAAGCGCAGGCAAAAGCCGGTCCTGATGCTGGTGCCGCTGATCGACGTGCTCACAATGCTGATCTTTTTCGCGTTCGTGACCATGCAGTTCAAGTCGGGCGCCGCGCTCAACATCACCCTGCCGAAGGTCGAAACTGCCGGAAAGAACGAGTTCAAGGGTTCCGTGACCATCGCCATCGACAAGGACGGCAGGATGGAATTCAACGGCAGGCCCTCCACCGACCCGGAGCTCGAGGCCCTGCTCGGGGCGGTGCGCAAGATCGACCGCAACATCCCCGTGCTCATCCAGGCCGACGAGACCACGTCGCTGAAGCGGCTGGCGTTCGTGATGGATACCTGCCGCAAGATCGGGCTCAACAAGTTCAGCCTGCAGTCTCGTTAGCGACCCGCTGGCTCGGGTCCTGAAGATGGCTCCGCCATTTGACGCCCCAAGCGAACATTGAGGGCGATTTCCCGCCGGGCCGCGTCCGGTTTTTCTTCACGGAGGGCGCCTGTCCCTTGCTCCCAAACCGCCCAAACGGCATCGCGAGCCAGAATGACGCAGCGATTTTGTTCTAGCAGCCTGGGGACAAAGTGCGACACGCTGCCAGACATGCACATCGTCATCACCGGCATCACCCGCGGGCTGGGTCGCGCCCTTGCGGAGTGGTATATCGCCAACGGTCACACGGTCAGCGGTTGCGGGCGGAGCGGCATGGAGATCTTCGAACTGCGTTCCGTCTATCTGGAGCCGCACAATTTCGACGCCGTCGACGTCACCGAGGTGGTGAAGGTCGGCATGTGGGCCGAGCGGGTCCTCGTGGCCGGCGCACCGGATTTCCTGATCAACAACGCCGCACTGATGAACCAGCGGGCCCCGTTGTGGAAGGTGCCTGCCGCGGAGTTCTCGAAGCTCGTCGACGTGAACATCAAGGGAGTCGCCAATGTGATCCGCGCATTTGTCCCGCCGATGATTGAGGCCGGCAGGGGGGTGATCGTGAATTTCAGCTCGGGCTGGGGCCGGTCCGCTTCGCCGGAGGTCGCGCCGTACTGCGCCACGAAATGGGCGATCGAGGGACTCACAAAGGCGCTGGCGCAGGAGCTGCCGGCGGGCATGGCCGCGGTGCCGCTCAATCCCGGCGTGACCAACACCGACATGCTGCAGAGATGTTTCGGCGCCGACGCCGCCGGTTATCCGACGGCGAAGGAATGGGCGGCGCGTGCCGCACCGTTCATCCTGACCCTCGGCCCAAAAGACAACGGGCAGTCGCTCACTGTGCCCGGCGTGCCATGATCGGCGTCTTCGATTCGGGCTTCGGCGGGCTCACCGTGCTGGATTCGCTGGTGAAGGCGTTGCCGCAATACGACTATCTGTTTCTGGCGGACAGCGCCCGGGCGCCGTACGGCGCCCGCAGCCTCGACGTGATCTACGAGTTCACCCTCGAGTCGGTCGAGTGGCTTTTCGACGAGGGCTGCACTCTCGTGATCCTCGCCTGCAACACCGCTTCGACGCGCGCCCTGCGCAACATCCAGCAGCTGCACCTTCCCAAACACCGGCCCGACCGCCGCGTGCTCGGCGTTGTGCGGCCGTCCGTTGAGGCGCTGGCGGGGCTTCCCCCCGGCGCCGTGCCGGGACTGACACCCCCGTCGCCGGTGACCGGCGTTGTCGCCGTCCTTGGAACGGAGAGCACGATTGAATCGGATTCCTACGGCATGGAGCTGCGCAAGCTCGCGCCGCACGTCGAGCTCATCCAGCAGGCGTGTCCCCTCTGGGCTGCGCTTGTCGAGGCCGGCGAGCTCGACGGGCCAGGCACGGAGTGGTTCCTCCGGCGGTCGTTGGATCCGGTGGTGCGTTCCGGCCGGATGCCGAAGCGGATACTCCTCGGCTGCACGCATTATCCGCTCCTGCTGCCGGCGATCCGGCGGCTGGTCCCTGACGAGGTGGAGATCATCGCGCAGGGAGACATTGTTGCCTCGCGGCTCGCGAACTGGCTGGAACGTCATCCCGACCAGGAGGCGCGTCTCGGCCGCGGCGGACTCCGGCGGTTTGTCACGACGGACGACGCCGAATGGTTTTCAACCCGCGGCGGACGGCTTCTCGGCCGGCCGCTGGCGGCGGAGCGGATTAGGCTGCGGCAAGCCGGGCGACCGTAGCCGCGACTATTCGGTAAATGGTGTGTAGGGCCGGCGCTTGCCGCCGGGCCAATCGTCAACGACGGAATGGTCCGCCGACGAGCGGCGACCCTACGGCAACCATTCGCAGAAGGGGCGGTTCACCGGCAAGCGGTTGTCTGTGTAGGGCCGGCGCTTGCCGCCGGGCCAGCCGGGCCTGATGGAACACATCCGAAACGCAAAGGCAGGCGTCCGCTCGCAGCGAGCAGCGGAAGCGTTCGTTGAATAATTAAGGGCTGCGACAACAATCTGAGTTGGCAGCGACCGTCCCTCCGCGTATCGCTTGAAGTCTGGCCCGGAAGCCCCGCCCCAAAATCGGAACGGCGGAGCCTGCGTGCCGGTCCACTCAATGCCCTGGTACCTGTATCTCGCGCTGAAACAGCTGTTCCCAAGCGGACGGCGCATCGCCTTTTTCACCCTTGCGTCGATTGGCGGAGTCATGCTGGGCGTGGCGGTCCTCATCGTCGTGCTCAGCGTGATGAACGGATTCGGGGACGAGATCCGGAAGAAGATTCTCGAAACAAACGGCGATGTCGATGTGCGGGCCGAGGGGGGCATCATGTACGACCAGGATGAGGTGATGGCGAAGATCCGCGGGCTCCCCGGGGTCGTGGCCGTCGCGCCCTATGCACAGGGAGTCGTGATGTTTCAGGCGAAAAACCGACCGTCGTTCCCGTTCATCCGCGGAATCGATGTCGAGCACGAGCAGGCCGTGGTGCCTCTTGCAAAATTCCTGCTGGCGGGCCGGATGGAGGATCTCGACGACGACTCGGTGTTCGTCAGTTCCGAGCTGGCGGCGTCCATGGGCGTGCGCGTGGGCGAGAAGGTCGACGTCTATTCGCCCCTGCTGATCGAGCGCCTGAAAAAGGACGAGGTCCTGCTCCCGCGGGAGCTGCGCGTGGCGGGCATCTTCGAGACCGGGTGGAACCAGGTCGACAGCAACACGCTGATTTGTTCGCTGCGCCTGATGCAGGAGCTCTACGGGCTGCGGTCCGGGGTGCACGGAGTCACGGTCCGGCTGAAGCCGGGATGCGATTCCGACGAGTTTGCGGCGAAGCTCAACGCGCTGTTCAGCGGGAGCGACAGCGCCGTCTCGTGGATCGAGAGCAACCGCGATTTCCTCTTCGTGATCCAGTTGGAGAAAAACATGATGATGTTCATCATGCTGTTCATCATCCTCGTCGCGTCGTTTGCGATCGCGAGCTCGCTGCTCACCGCCGTCGTGAGGAAGACGAAGGAGATCGGCCTGCTCGGCGCCCTTGGGGCCAGGCCCCGCCAGGTCGCGGCGTGTTTTTGTTTCCAGGGTTTCGCCATCGGCGTCGCCGGGGCGGTGCTCGGGATCGCGCTTGCGTTGCTTGCGCTCGCCTTCCGCAACGAGGTGATGCACACGTTTGCGCACCTGACGCACAGCGAGGATGCGCTGCTCCGGTTCTACCAGTTCGCCAACCTGCCGTGCAGCTATTCTGCGCGCGATTTCACGATTGTCACTGCGAGCTCGATCGTCATCGCAACGCTGGCGGGCCTGCTGCCCGCGTGGCGCGCCGCCCGGCTCAAGTCCGTGGAGGCGTTGCGCAGCGAATAACCGCGGCTTCTTCTGCAATGTCTGACTCTGACCCAATTCTGAGCGCAACCGGCCTGTGCAAACACTATCGCAGCGGCGAACGCGCGATCGAGGTCCTGCGCGATGCGGACATCGCGGTCGCGGCCGGCGAAAGCGTGAGCATCCGCGGCGAATCAGGATCCGGGAAAACCACGCTGCTCAACCTGCTGGCCGGCCTCGACGTCTCCGAGGGCGGCGACGTCGTCTGGGCGGGCACGAGCATCACCGGCTGGAGCAACAACGCGCTGGCGGGACGGCGGGCGCGCTTTCTCGGGATGGTGTTCCAGGCCTATTATCTGATCCCGGAGATCGACGCGCTCGGAAATGTGTTGATGGCGCGCCGGATTCTCGGCCGCGTGGGCGCGGCGGATCGCGCCCGCGCCCGCAACCTGCTTGCGCGCGTAGGGCTCCCGGAGCGCACCCACCACCTGCCGGCGCAATTGTCCGGCGGCGAACGCCAGCGGGTGGCCATCGCGCGCGCGCTGATGAACGAGCCCCGTGTCATCCTGGCCGACGAACCCACGGGCAANNTCTTCCAGGCCTTCAACCTCATCCCGCTTCTCGACGTATACGAGAACGTTTCCCTGCCGTTCACGATCGCGGGTATCGACCCGCGCCACGGCGAGGCGGCCGCGCGAATCCATGCCGTCCTGGAACTCGTCGACCTGCTCGGACGCGAGCGCAACAGGCCCGACCAGCTCTCGGCCGGCGAACAGCAGCGAGTGGCCCTGGCCCGCGCCCTGGTGGGTCGGCCGGCGATCCTGCTGGCCGACGAACCCACGGGCAACCTGGACGAACGCACGGGAGACGCCGTGATCGATGTGCTTCTGGGAGCCGGCTCGGAGCAGGGAGCCGCGCTTGTGCTCGTCACCCACAATCCGCTGCACGCCGCCAAATGCGGCAGGAGCCTGCGGCTGCACGAGGGCAGGCTGCAGCCGGTGTAGCGTCAACGTTGGCCTTGAACAGCGGAGTCCTATCGCCGATCTTCGATCCGGTGAATCCCGAATTGGAATCCAAGAACAAGGTGCGTTGTGGCGTTGCGGGCGTCGGATCCCTTGGACAGCATCATGCGCGCATCTACGCGTCGCTGCCCGGGGCCGAGCTCGTCGGCATCTATGAGACGAACGACGCCCGCGCCGCGGAAATCTGCGCCCGGCACTCCTGCAGGCGCTTTGCCACCGTCGAGGAACTCGGCGAGGCATGCGACGCCGTTTCAGTTGTCGTGCCCACCGACCGGCATGCGGTCGTGGCGTTGCCGCTGCTGGAACGGGGCTGCCATCTGCTGATCGAGAAGCCGTTGTGCGCGTCGCTGGCCGAGGCCGAAAAGGTGCTCGCGTCCGCCCAGGCGCGCAAGTGCCTCGTCCAGGTGGGGCACATCGAGCATTTCAACCCGGTGATGGGATTTCTGGAGAAGGAGGTGGTGAAGCCCGGCTACATCACCGCGGAACGGCTCGCGACGTTCACGCCCCGGGGCACCGAGGTGGGGGTGGTGCTCGACCTCATGATCCACGACATCGGGATCGTGCTCGAACTGGTCAAGTCGCCGATCACCCGGATCGACAGCGTGGGCGTCAGCCTGCTTTCCAAAACCGAGGACATCGCGAACGCGCGGCTCGAATTCGCGAGCGGCTGCGTGGCCAACCTGAATGCAAGCCGGATGAGCCTGAAGAAGGTGCGGGAGATCCGGGTCTTCCAGGAGTCGGGCTATTTCTCCTTCGATTTCATGCGGCAGAGCGGCCACCTGGTGCGGAAGAGCGGGATGCTCGCCTATGCGGCGCAGCTGATGGGCGGGGCGAATCCGGCCTCGCTTGCGCTGCCGGTGGAGGAGATCCCGCTGCAAAAGGGCGAGCCGCTCGCACTCGAACTGGCGTCGTTTGTAGAAAGCGTTGCGAAGGTCCGCCAGCCGAAGGTTGGGGTCACGCTGGGCAAGACGGCGCTTGAAGTGGCGATTGCGATCACCGATCAGATCCGCACGGCCGCGAGGCAGGCAGGACGGTGAGCGAGCTTCTCCAGTTGCCGTCCGCGCTGCCTCCGCCCGCCGGGGGCAGGGTGGATGTGCTCGTGATCGCGGGCGAGCACTCGGGCGACGAGCATGCGGCGCGGATGGTGAGGGATCTGCTTGCCCAACAGCCGGGCCTGGCGGTCTGCGCGCTCGGCGGTCCCCGGCTGGCGGCGGCCGGAGCGCAGTTGTTGCACGATCTCACGGCGTCCTCCGTCGTCGGTTTGGTGGAGGTGTTGAAGAACGTCCGGTTTTTCCGGCAGCTTTTCGCCTCGACGCTCCGCTGGGTGGAGGAATACCGGCCGCGGGCGGTGTGCTTTGTGGATTATCCCGGGTTCAACCTCCGCATGGCGCGCGCGCTGCATGCCCGCGGGCTGACGACAAAGGGCGGCGGCAAGATCCGCGCCCTCTATTACATCAGTCCGCAAATCTGGGCGTGGAAGGCGGGGCGCCGCCATGAGATGGCAAGGCGCCTCGACGCCATGGCGGTCATTTTCCCATTTGAGGTGGGGAGCTATGTCGACACGGCGCTGCCGGTCGAGTTTGTCGGACATCCGTTCGTTGCCGGCGATTACGCCTCGCCGGTCAATTACGATGCGGCCGGACCGGTGTTGTTGCTTCCCGGAAGCCGGCGGCAGGCGGTCGCCCGGATTTTCCCGGCGGTCCTGGCAGGGTACGAGGAGTTTGCCTCGCGGCACCCGGACCGCGCGGCCGTCGTTTTGTATCCGAGCGATGAAATCGAGGTCCTGCTCGGCCGGCTTTTGCGAAATGCGCGGGGCGGCGCTGCCGGCCGGATCGAACTGCTTCGGACGGGAGCGCCGGTTGCGGCTTCTGCGGTTCTCACAAGCTCCGGGACGATGTCGATGCATTGCGCGCTGGCGGGGATTCCCGGGGCGATCACCTACCGCACCAATCCGCTTACCTATCTTTTGGGCCGCTGGCTGGTAAAGGTGCCCTACATCGGGATCGCAAATCTCCTCCTGGGCGAGGCGATGTACCCGGAGTTCATCCAGGGCGCGGCCACGCCCGCGCGCCTGGCCGCCGAACTCACGGCGTGCATCGACGATCCCCGGCGTCGCGAGCGCTGCGCGGAGCAGGCCCGGCAGCTCCGCACCATCCTGAGCCAGCCCGCAACCGGAACGGCCGCGGACTGGCTTGCGCGGTGGCTGACGACATAAAAGCGTGCGGGCAATTGCCAGCCCCGCTCAATCCTCGAGAGTTCGCAGCCTATAAAAGGGGGGAGGGCAAGGTGCACAGTTTGACCCATTCGGAGCGCGATCTTCACCGTCCGCGCCCCGGCGGAGGGGTTGGGTTGGAATTCGCATGAGAAGCTGCTTGGTTTTTCCAAGGACCGATGCTAGTATTTTCAGGCGGTCTTGGGTGCGACGATCAGGCAGCGCACCTGAGCCGGGCTCGCGCGATTCTCGTCAACATGGACAACCGGTGATCTTCCTGGACTCTTGTCTAGTTGGCATGAATTGTGCGCATAATGAGCGCTCCGTTGGAAAGACGGCGCAATCATCAAACCATGTCATCCTCCACACCAACAGCGACAAAGCGAAACAAAGCCCCAGGTCGGGCGCTGGGCATTCTCGTGGGCCTGGCCATTTCGGTTGCGGCGCATGCGCTATTCCTGTTCGGGTTCAATGAACGCAAGGACAAACCCAAGATCGTCGCCGAGGACGCACCAGCGATCCGGATTGAGATGCCCGAGTACAAACCGGAGCAGGAGCCGGCAAAGGTGGAGGACCAGCCGACAGACGATGAACCACAAAACTCATTTGCTCCTCCCACATTGGTGGAGATCCCGAATGTAATCCCGAACGCTTCGTTCGTCCAGGTGGTTGAGCCTCCTCCGCCTCCGAACCTGGCAATCTCAAAGGGGTTGGTTTCCATACCAGCCGCGATTCCGTCTGGCGGAACCGGCGGCATCAAGTTGTTCGAGCTGTCGCAGCTCGATGAAGTTCCCACTCCAAAATTCCAGGCTTCCCCGATCTATCCACCTGCGATGCTCAGGGGCAGGGTCGCCGGCGAGGTCCTCATTCGGTTTGTGGTCAACACCAGCGGCAATGTCGTCGACGCCATGGTGGAGGAGGCCAGCAGGACTGAATTCATCCAGCCGGCTCTGCAGGCTGTAAGGCAATGGAAATTCAGGCCTGGCCGTATCAAGGGGCGATTCGTGAACACCCGCATGACTGTGCCGGTTGGGTTCGAACTGAAAGACTGACCGTCTCAGCTTGGGGGCAGGGGTCTGATTCGAACATCTATTTCCGCTGAAACGACGGGTCGGTCGGGTGATCCGACGAGTGCCCAAAGGCAGGGCGCGGGCCGTGCCGGTGTGCCGGCCGTCATCGGTCGGAGCCGTCCCGGCGATGGCCCGTCAATGGTCAAGGCACGTCCCCCTTTTGCCCGGCCACGTCAGGAAATTTGAAGTTGCGTTCGGCCTGGCAGATTGGGCGCCGCGTTGTGAAACTGGCGGCCTCCATGCCGCGTCATCAGGGGAGCGAATGATTTCGACTCACCCGTTGACAGGTTTTCTCGACACGCCCGTCCGACGCGACGAGGGCCTCGCGCCGGCTCAACTGGTTCCGGCACGGCGGCTCGCGAACTGCGACAAGATACTGTTCGTCACACACTTGGCGCTTGGTGATTTTGCCTATTTGCAGAATTTCTTCCAGGCGTTCGCCACGGCCCATCCCCACATCCGCATCCACCTATGGGTTGACGAGCGGCGGCGCACCTGGCGCCGCGCCCGCTGGGAATTCCTGCGGAACTCCGCGTTGTACGACTGGCTCGAGAGCTGCCCCTTCATCGCCCGGACCTATCGGGAGACATACAGTCCGGCGACGCTTCGAAAATCGATCCGCGATGCCCAACAGGAGCAGTTCCCGCTGATCGTCACGTTTGCCACCCTGCAATCGCCGTGGTACATCTCGCTTTCCCGGAAGATCTCGCCCGACGCATTCATCGTGGGCATGCGCCATCCGGCCCCGTTCTATGCGCTCTTGCGGCGTCTGGCGTATCGCCGGCTCGACGCCTCCCTGGATTTCCGCTCGTTGGTGCGTCCCGGCCGGCACATCACGAACGTGTATGCCGATTGTTTTCGCTCCCTTTTCGGACTCGATGTGCCCGAAGCCGGGCGCTTCCCGTTTGTCCGTATCCCGGCGCTCTGGGACCGGGCGGCGGACGAGCAGCTGGCCGGGTGGCAGTTCGACCCCGCCAGCCGCCGGGGCGCGCAGCTGGTCTTCGTGAATCCCTACGCCAAGATCCGGAAACGGTGCTGGCCGCTGTCCGACGTTGCGGCGCTGATCGGCGCCCTCCGCCTGCGGGAGGAATGGAGCGGTGCGTATTTTCTGGTGAACGTGCCGCCGGAGGAGATGGAAGCCGCGGCCCGGTCGTTCGCCGCGGGCCCGCGCGACCGCGTGCGCCTGTTCTCCGCCCAGGAGAATTTCTTCCAATTGCCGGCGATGCTCCGGCGGTGCGATCTGATCATTTCCGTGGAGACTGCCGTGATGCATCTGGCCAACGCCGTGCACGTGCCGGTGATCGCACTGATGCGGCAGAAGAATCCCGAATGGGCGCCGATCGACCAGGAGCTCAGCACGCTGGTCCTGGCGCCGGGGCGGCACGACTGGGTGAGCGCGATTTCTGTCGCGCAGGTCCTCGCGGCGCTGCCGGGGAAGCCCGTGCTTCAGGCCGTCTGAAACGCGTGCTCCCCGTCGCGCGCGGTGCCCGCAAGTGCGGGTCGGGACGGAAACACCAGCAGACAAAACCCGGTCATCAAGGTCGCACATGTCATCGATTCAACCGTTGAAGGTGTTTGGGGAGGCATTCCGCCGTCTCCGGGGCGGGGCGCCAGGGCCGCTGGTGCCGCCCGCAGTCCTCGCCCGGGCCGACCGGATCCTTTTCATAAAGCACCTGGCGATCGGAGACTTCACGTATCTCCAGAACTGCTTCAAGGCATTCGCCGAGGCGTTTCCCCACGTCGCGATTCACGTCTGGGTCGATGAGCTGCGCCGCACCGAAGATCGCGCGGCGTGGGACCAACTGAAAAGATATTCGCTGTACGATTGGCTGGAGAGCTGTCCCTGCATCAAGCACGTCTATCGGGAGACCTACAGCCCCGAACTCTTCCGGCAGTCGATCCGCGCGGCGCGGCAGCAGAACTATCCGCTCGTGGTGTCCCTCTCGATCCTGTCCACGCGGAAATACGCCGCATTGGCGCGGGAGATCTCCCCGGACGGCTTTGTGGCGGGCATCCAGGACCAGCGGTGGTTTGCGCTCCGGCGGCGTTTCGCGTATCTGACGAATCTCGACGCCGGCGTGGACATCGAGAAGAAGGCGCGGGCCCGCGAGCATGTGAGCGCCATCTACGCCCGGTGGTTCCGGCGCCTGTTCGGATGCGAGATTCCCGAAGCGGCCCGGTACCCGTTCATCCGGATTCCGCCGCGATGGGACGAATACGCCGGGCGCCAGCTGGCCGAGTGGCACTTCGATGCCGCCGGGCGCGCCGGCCGGCTGATCCTCGTCAACCCCCACGCCAAGGACGAGCGGCGATGCTGGCCGCTTGAGCGGGTGGTGGAGCTGATCTGTGTCCTACGGGAACGCCCGGCGGGACGCAACGACTGCTTCATCGTCAACTCCGCACCGGAGAAGCGGGAGCAGACGGCGGCGTTTTTCGGCGCCCGGTCGCTCGAGCGCGTCCGCCTGTTCAGCGCCGAGGAGAATTTTTTTCAGCTGCCGGCGGTGCTGAGCCGGTGCGACCTGGCGGTGTCCGTCGAGACCTCGATCATGCACCTCGCCAACGCGGTGCACGTTCCCGTGGTCGCCCTGATGCGCCGGAACAACCCGGAATGGGCGCCGATCGACCGGCAGCACAGCGTGGTCGTAAGCACCCCCCAGCGCCGGCAGGACGTCGACGCAATCACCACCCGACAGGTGGTGGAGGCGCTGGCATCGTTCGGCTGATTCCGCCCGGCGCGACCACGCCGGGGACCGCGGCAGGGATCTGTTGGTCACCTCCGGCTGCCCGATTCGTGCGGCCCAATCGTCCTGCCTGGCTGATTGCGGATACAATCCTGGCCGAGAGCGGCGGCCTTGCAGAAGAACCTGCTACTTACGGTCAACTGATACGGAGAAGTTCTTTTTCAGTAAATCTCTTCCGGCATTTGGGGCATGTTGGCAGATCGTCTCCGTTGAAAACAAGCCCTGTGTCTCCTCCGAAAAACGCGCTAAACACTGCGAGATCGCCAGAACTCTTAGCGCCCATCCGGGTATACGCGCGCCTCAATTGGCTAAAGGTAAACACTTGTCCGCAACTGCATATAAATGCCCTCGTATTACATTTCTCGCAATTGCAGTCCGATCCGAATCCCAGAGAGGTGTTTCTCCTGCTCGGTCCCCAGGTATGATTCTCGTCGCGCTTCTCCCCGCATTTCTCGCATTTGCACCCATTCCAAGTGTGACCATTAATACGCCGCTTGCCGCATTTTGCGCACTTCTCGCATTCTTTTGACCAGTCATGCTCCTGATCACGAGTCTTGCCGCAGGACGTGCAAACGCACCCGCTCCACTGGTGGAAACCAAACATGCACTTGAATTTGGCTTTGTTCATGAAGATTAGGTATTAGAATATAGGCGCGTGTCATGCCATCCACCCACCAACTCCATCCCAAGCCAAGCTGAACGAATACTCAGAACATCCCATACGAACTATCCTGTAGCCGGCTGCCGCCATGAGATGGCGCCCTCCAGCCTCCCCTAATAATACACCCAATATTTTCACCTGATTCTCGATCTCAGGTGGGTAAATGCGATCTGACCTATGTGTTCTCGTTAGCGCATAGAGTTCTTTCAGAACCAAATCGAGATTTGGGCCCATGCTTGAGAGTGTTTGTGCCTCGGTTCGTATCTGTCTCTCCAGGTCGGTGAGTGTTGAGACTATGGCGATCCCTCCCTCAACCCGGCAATCGAATGCCGGCGCATCGGCGGCAGTGAATCTGGCAAAGAAGAGATTTGCCTCTTCCTGCAGTTTCAAAACGCGCCTGCTTTTTTGTGGAGTCGCAGGGGATGGGGTTGGCTTTGCGCCACCGCGAAACAGTTTTTGCCAGAGATTCATAGGAGAGAGGGTGCTATTGTTGATTTTTATGCCGAGATAAAGGTGAGCCACGACGGCAGCCGGCGCGACCGGTGCGCAGCAGCGGGCGTGACGGATGTCGGCGTGGCGCTCTAGCGGCTGGTGTGTGCCCGGCACGAGAGTGAACTGACGGGGTGAAGGTCCTCGATGCAAGATACCAATGAGAACAAAAGCACGAGACGAAGGCAACTGCGCGGCCGCGAGGCCGGGTGGGTTCCGA
>PMKA01000113.1 GCA_003157575.1 Opitutia bacterium | reverse complement strand
GAGAGCATGGAGGACGAAGTCCGACAGGCTCCTGCTAGACTCCAGCCAATGCCGACAACATCTTCTCCGAGACCGCCGATCCCTTCTGCATGACCCGGAGATTGAAGCTTTCGTTGGGCGCGTGAAGATTGTCCTCCGGCAGGAACAATCCCAGCATCAACGAGTCCAGCCCGAGCACGCGCTTGATGTCGGCGATGATCGGCACGCTTCCTCCCTCCCGGAGATAAAGCGGCGGACGGCCGAAGACCTCCCCCGCGGCCGCGTCTATCACCCGGAACGCCTTCGCAAGCCGGGGCGGCTGGTCCGCAGGCGTGTTTGAACGGCCGGGCGGGACAACCAGGTACGGGATGCCGTCGTGCTGGTCGATGATGCGGAAGGAAACATCCGCCGGCATCCGTTCGCGGATCGCCGCATAGAGCAGCGGGCGGATCTTCTGCGGCGTCTGATCGGGCACGAGCCGGCAGCTGATCTTCACGAACGCCTTGCTCGGAATGACCGTCTTGCTCCCCTCCCCCTGATAGCCGCCGCCAATCCCGTTGAATTCGAGCGTGGGCAGAAAGCGCAGCGCCTCGAACGGCGTGTACCCCGGCGGAATGTGGAATGCGGGGATGCCGAGGAACTCGCGGTAATCGGCCTCGCTGGTTCCCAGCTTGCGGAGTTCTTCGCGCTCCCATGGCGCCACGTCCCGAACGTCGTCGTAGAAACCGGGGATGTTCACGCGGCCGTCCGGCGTATGAAGCGTGGCGCAAAGCTCGGTGAGCGCCTGGATCGGATTGCGCAGCACGCCGCCGTGCAGACCGGAATGAAGATCCATCTTCGCTCCTGTCACCTCGACTTCGAAGAGCGTGAGCCCGCGCAGGCCGCACGTGACCACCATCTGGTCCTCGCGCGGGATCCCGGTGTCCGAAAGGTACACAAAGTCGCCATTCAGGCGTTCCTTATATTTCCGCAGGAACGGCAGGAAACTGGGGCTCCCCGTCTCCTCCTCGCCCTCGATGAGAAACGTTATCCGCAAGGGCAGGCGCGGATGCTTCTCCAGCAGGCGGCCGACCGCCGCGATGTGCGTCATCAACGGGCCCTTGTTGTCGGCCGTGCCGCGCCCCCAAAGCCTTCCCTCCCGCTCCATGGGCTCGAACGGGGGCGTCTTCCAGAGCCCCAGCGGATCCGGCGGCTGCACATCGTAATGTCCGTAGATGATGACGTGGGGCCATTCCGTGGGGCCGTCGCGCTGCGCGAGGATGATCGGATGCAGGTCGGTCTTCACGACCTCCACCGCGAAACCGAGGGAACGCAGCAGGCCGCTCACAAACTCCTGCGCCCCTCTCATCCCGTCCTTGTACGCAGGGTCCGTCGAAACGCTCGGGTGGCGGACGAACTCCTTAAGTTTTTCGACCGGGTCAAACATGCCCCAACTTGCCCGAAATCGGCCGTCTAGGCAAAATCTTTCAGGTTTTCCGCGAGCGCGGAAAACTTCAGTGTTTGAAGTGCCGTATCCCGGTGAACACCATCGCGAGGCCGCGTGCGTCAGCCGCTGCGATCACCTCGGCATCCTTCACCGAGCCGCCCGGCTGGATGGCCGCCGTCGCACCGGCATCAGCCGCTGCGATCAATCCGTCGGCAAAGGGGAACAGTGCCTCCGAAGCCACCACCGAGCCTTTGAGATCCAGTCCGGCCTCGCCCGCCTTCCAGACTGCTATCCGCGAACTGTCGACGCGCGCCATCTGCCCCGCGCCGATGCCGAGGGTCTCCTCGCCGCGGACGTAGACGATTGCGTTGGATTTGACGTGCTTGCAGACCTTCCATCCGAAAAGCATCGCCGCCCACTCCGCGGGGGTCGGCTGTCGTTTCGTCGCCACCCGGAAGCTGGAGACGTCGCCGAGCGTGACGTCGCGATCCTGCATCAGCACGCCGCCTATGACCGAGCGGACCTCGCGCAACGATTCCGGTCCCAGGCCCTTCCTGGCCACCATGAGCCGCAGATTCTTCTTCTTCCCGAGGATCGCGAGCGCCTCCTCACTGAAGCGCGGGGCAATGATCACCTCCGTGAAAATCCCGGCGATTGCCGCGGCCAGGTCCCCTCCGAGCGTCTGGTTGACCACGATGATGCCGCCGTACGGCGCCTGGCGGTCGGTCGCCAGGGCGCGCTCCCATGCCGCGAGCAGCGTCTCCGCGCTCGCCACTCCGCACGGATTCGTGTGCTTGAGGATCGCCACCGTGGGACGTTCGAATTCGCCGATCAGGTAGGTGGCGGACGTGATGTCCAGAATGTTGTTATAGCTGAGTTCCTTCCCCTGCAGCTGCTCAAAATGTTCGAAGAACGTCCCGTAGAGCGCGGCCTTCTGGTGGGGATTCTCACCGTAGCGCAGACCCGACGCCTTCTTAAACGTCAGGTTCAGCGAAGACGGGAAGCCCGCAACCGCGTCGAGATCCGGCTCCGCCATCTGGCCTTCGAGATACCGGGAGATCGCGGCGTCGTAGCTGGCGGTGCGCTGGAAGACCTTCAGGGCGAGCCGGCGGCGGATCCGGGCAAGCGCCTCGGGCGATTCCATCGCCTCAAGCACCGGCTGATAATCCGCCGGATCGCACACAACGGTCACGCTCTCATGATTCTTTGCGGCGCTGCGCAGCATCGACGGACCGCCAATATCGATGTTCTCGATGGCCTCCTCGAGATGGACGCCCGGCCGGGCGACCGTCTCCTCAAACGGATAAAGATTCACGACAACGAGGTCGATGAGGGCGATGCCGTTCACCTCGGCCTGGCGCAGGTGCTCCGGTTTGTCGCGACGGCAAAGGAGGCCGCCATGGATTTTTGGGTGCAACGTCTTCACGCGCCCTTCCATGATCTCCGGGAAACCGGTGTGCTGGCTGACCTCCGTGACGGGCAGGCCGCGCTCCGAAAGAAGCTTCGCCGTGCCTCCCGTCGAAAGAAGCCGGTACCCGAACCGGTTCACGAGGGCCGTCGCGAATTCGACCAGGCCGCGTTTGTCGCTCACCGAAAGAAGGGCCAGCTTTTCCATAGCTGCGTGTTTGTGCGGGCCTGTCGCCGCTTCCGCAAGCCGAAAGCCGTGCGCCCTCAACGCCCCGCTTGAAAACAACGGCTTCCTGGAGATTGTAGAAGGAGGAAGTGCCGCCCGGCCCATCGCCTTTCCGACAATTCCGCCTCACCACACGGCCTCCACAAGCATGGCGCAAACTTCCGTTGAAATACCCGGCCTCACGGCCCATCTCGACCGGCTGGTCCACCACCACGGCGGAGAATGCCTGCCCGAAGGGAAGCCGCACGCGTTCGTCTATTTCATCACCATCAGGAACCAGTCCGACCGCACCGTCACGCTGTTGGGACGCAAGTGGATGATCCTTCAGGCCGACGGCGACCGGATCGTCGTCGAAGGCGACAAGATCGTCGGAGAGACCCCCCGCCTCGCACCCGGCGAACACTTTTCCTACAACAGTTATCACGTCACCGGCTGCCAGGCGCGGGTGCAGGGCGTTTTTCATGGCGTCGACGAATTTGGCGCTCACATTCACGTCATGCTCGATTCGTTCGACATGTTGATCCCGTAGGAATCTGCCGACGAAATCCGGCGGACTCCCGCCTCAACGTCATGCCCATCCACCGCAAAGCTTGCGCGCAACGGATGCCCTCCTTCTAGTTGCCGCCCTTAATGAAGTTAATCGACCTCAACCGTGACGGCGGAATCGGAGCGAACTGTCACTACATCCAGCTCGGGGACCTGAAGCTGGTCCTGGATTGCGGATTGCATCCAAAGAAGACCGGCCGTGCGGCGGCTCCCGACTTCAGCCCCCTGAGGGGCGTCGCGCTGGATCTGGTCATCATCACCCATTGTCACCTGGATCACATCGGCAGCCTGCCCATTCTCCTCCGGGAGCAACCCCGCGTTCCGGTGATCATGACGCAGCCCAGCCACATGCTCATCGAGCGCATGCTGCACAACTCCGCCAGTGTCATGGAGCGCCAGCGGGCCGAGGACAACATCCCCGATTATCCGCTGTTCAGCCACGACGAGATCGACCGCTGCGCCGGCCGCTTCACCCCCCTGCCCTACGGCCACGCGAAGAATTTCCACGGCGCCCACGACGATATCGAGATTATCTTCCATCAGGCCGGCCATGTTGCAGGCGCCGCCGGGGTCGAGATTCACCACAAGCACCGGAAGCTTTTCTTCACGGGCGACGTCCTCTTCGGCGCCCAGCGCACGTGTCCGGCGGCCAAGTTTCCGATCGACAGGTTCGACACCCTCGTGACGGAGACGACCCGCTGCACGACTGAACGTCCGGCCGGGAAGGACCGGGCGCACGAAGTCGCACGGCTTGTCAGCGTCATCAACGACACCATTCAGCGCGGGGGATCGATGCTGATTCCGACCTTCGCGCTTGGCCGGATGCAGGAGATCCTCTCGATCGTCAACGACGCGCGGAAGTTCGGCCGTCTGGCCGACTGTCCGATCTACGTCTCCGGACTGGGCCTCGACCTCTGCGATTACTATGACGAGATGACGCGGAGGACGAAGCAGGTGAATTTCACCCGCCAGACGCTGAAGGATCTGAAGGTGCGCCACCTCCCGCGTAAGCTCGATCCAGGCAGCCTGCCGGAGGCGAGCGCGCTCTACATCGTGAGCAGCGGAATGGTCGTGGAGCGGACCCCGTCGTATACCATCGCCGCCGGTCTCGCAGGCAACGCGCGGAACACGCTCGGTTTCGTCGGCTATTGCGATCCCGACACGCCCGGCGGCCGGATACTGGCGGCGAAGACGGGCGAGACCTTCCTTTTCGACGAGCTCAACCTGAAGACCAAGCTCAAGGCGCACGTGGAACGTTTCGAATTGAGCGGCCATGCCGACCGCGACGAACTGGTCGATTTCGCCACGCAATGCCAGCCCCGGGCCATCGTCCTCACCCACGGCGATCCACCGGCGCGCGCCTGGATGGGGCAAACGCTGGCCGGAAAATTGCCGCAGACCAAGATCCTCGATCCGGTGCCGTTGCAGCTTTATCAGGTGTAGGCGGCGGGGCCCAGCACTTCCTTCAGGCGCGTGCAGACGGCCGCATTGCCCGCGAGATAGTGGATGCGCGGCGCCTGGAGATCGAATTGCCGCAACGGGAACGGATTGTTCTTCAGGTAGTGGACCTCCGCCCCGCCGCCGAGCGCAATGGCGTGCGCCGCGGCGATATCCCACACCCGCACATTGTGGTCCACGACCCCGTCGAGCAGACCGATGCCGACATAGGCCAGATGCAACGTGCTGCTGCCGAGTCCGCGGATCTTGAACTCCTGGATGATCGGC
>PMKA01000418.1 GCA_003157575.1 Opitutia bacterium | reverse complement strand
AACATCATTCAGACTCCTGCAACGCTGCACGGATTGGTCATGCTGGTGAGCATCTTCCCCGCGATCGTCGGAGTGTTCTCGATCGTCATCCTGCTGTTCTATCCCCTGAACGAGACGAAGATGTCGGAGATCGGGGCGGATTTGAAGGCACGTCGTGGGGCAGAGGCCGTAGGAGGTTGAGCTGCCGGTTGGGAGGAGAGGATTCCAGGGAAACAATCGCCCGCTTGCGGATATGCGCGGTCATGCGACCGCGATCTGGTCCACGAATGAATGCCGTTCGGGCGCCGGGCCGATTTTCCAAGGGGGAGAATGGTCCGCCGGCAAGCGGCGACCCTACGCCATTCGAACAGACCAGGGTTGCGCGTTGTTCGCCGCAGGCGAACCCTTCAGTTTCCGGCGTCCGCCGGAAACTGCGCCGGAAAATGCTCAGACCTTTCCGCGGCGGGCTTCGAGCTGCTGCCGGATCTCGGCCATCTTCTCCTGCGAGAGGGGGAAGCGGGCGAGCGCGATCAACGCGAGGAAGAGCCCGATGATTGGAATCGCAGCGAGCAGGAATCGGATCAGGAAGATCGTGTGCGGGGTCTGGATGGTCAGCTTCGAATCGAAACCGATCCATTCGAGGATGAAGAACCCGAAGCCGGCGCCGACAGCCATGCCGAATTTGTTGATCCAGGATCCACAAGCGGCGAACGAACCCTCGCGGCGGCGCCCGCATTCGAGTTCGTCGTAATCCATGACGTCAGCGCCGACCGATCCCATGATCGTCCAGTAGCCGGCGCCGATGAAGGCGATGAGGCCCGAGGCGAACATCTGAAGCCAGAGGATGCTCGGAGTATACAAGTACCACGTGCCGATGAAAACAGCGACGGCACACCACAACACGGCCATCAAGGAGTGACGTTTCCCAAAATGGTGGGCGATGTAAGCGAATACGGGGATGCCGAGAAAGCCCAGAGGCATGTTGGCGAGGCCCATCCACGAGTTCCAAAAATTGGCCTCCGAATTGTTTCCGACGCAGACGTAGGAAAGCGTCGCCACATAACCGAGGGTGCCAACCATGCTCAGTCCCATATTGAAGGCGAGTTGCATGCAGAGTTGGATGCGAAAGGGCCGGCATTGGAGGGTCTGCCAGAGTGTTTCGCGGATCGAGACCTTGTCGCGCTTGGTAGCCACAAGCTTGTCGTAGTAGCGCTCGCGCACCAGAAATGTGCAGATCAAGCCGGCGACGATGATGACAATTCCGCACATCACGAGATACGTCTGGGCGCCGAGCAGCATGTTGGGAGAGGTGCCGTCGGGCGCGGTCTGCCATGCATCCGGGAGGTTGAACAGCAATTTGAAGCGCCCCCAAAGGCTGGGCACGGAGCCGTCGAAAGCCTTGTGCCAGGAGCTCGGCATCGTGAAGAGCAGCTGCTTCAAACGTTGGAATAGGTTGGTCGAATCGGCTCCGACCCAGGCGCCGGTGGAGAAAAACCGGCCGAACATGAACAGGCCGACCTCGGGTATTTTCTGCAGGGCGTTCTTGAACGAGAACACGCTCGTTCGTTCATGATAGTCCGGCGTCAGCTCCATGCCGAGGCTCTGGTACGGCATGTTGAAGCAGCTCACGATCGGCAGGTAGACCGCCGACGAAGCCAGCATGAACCAAAAGTACTTTGAGATTTCCAGCCCGAATATGTTCGTCGAACCCCAGCCCGGCGACACAGCCAGAAGGAACGGCAGCCCGATGCCGGCGACGATGCAACCCACAAGCATGAATGGTCGGCGCCGGCCCCAGCGCGATCGGGTGTTGTCCGAAAGCCAGCCGAACAAAGGGTCGGAAACGGCATCGAACACGCGGTTGAGGATCACCGCCACGCCGATCTGCCAATTGGGGACGTGCAGGAAGAGGCCGAAGATCTGGAAGGCGATTGTCGGGTAGAGCCAGTGGCCCCACATGTCGGGAAACGTGCCCAGGCCGTAGCCGATCTTCTGACTGATCGGCACGCGATCCTCAGGGGCGGTAACGTTGGACGGGGCGGAGGATGGAACAGGTGTATCCATGGGGTGGAGGCGAAGCGACGGAGCTTGGGGTGATTTGGCGGTAAATCAATGCTAGAGCTGGCCGGCGATGAAAAAACGGCCGATATCAAATGGCCGGACTCTGCTATGCCGGGTTGGAGCCCTGGCAAAGGCCGGCCCCCGGGCCGATTCGTTCAATACGTGTCCACAAGGGAGCGGAAAACCAGCGCGCGTCTGAGCTGCGCCGCGGTCCGCGGACGCGCGAGCTCCACCTTGACCGTCTTCTTTTCTCCGGGATAAAGCTCGAAGAAATTGTCGCTGCTCCGATGGGCGATGCCCGGAAGATCGAAGGCGAACCGGTGCTGGAACACCGGTGAAGTGAATGTGAATAGGGCGTTCGTCGGCGACTGCAGCTTGATGGCGGAGAAGGTCCTTGCCTTTGGAAGCTGCAGGAACCGCGGCGGCGCCAGGAATACGGTGTCCTCGCTCACCCGCACGCCATCGATCTCGAGCGCAATCCGCAGATAGAGGTTGTCCCTTCCGTGTTTCGCCATCGGCTTTGAAAGGTCGAGCGTCTTCTGGCGCACGCTTTCCCCTGGCCGGAGTGCGACGGATTTCCGGCCGCGCAGGACAACGGCGCCGTCGAAGCGCATCAGGTCCCACTGCAGCACGCCGCGGGCGGGTTCAGGGGCGTCGCAGACCGTGAACAGATGAATCTCGCGCACGCTGGTCCGGCGGTAGTTGTTGGTGATCGTCTCCTCCTCGCCGGGGACGTGCGCGCTCGCGATGGCAGGCGCAAAGAACCGGCGGGCCAGATGGTGCAGCGCCTTCCAGCGGCCGGAGAACTCGAGGGAACTCCACGAGGCGACCGGCCAGCAGTCGTTGAGCTG
>PMKA01000382.1 GCA_003157575.1 Opitutia bacterium | reverse complement strand
GTCGCCGTGCCGCGGGTGATTGGGATTTGGCGTGCCGACAAGCGGCGACCCTGCAAGGGAGCACGCACCGTGCATCCGGCGGCTGGCCGGCGCCAGCATCGCCGCTCTGCGGTTGACCCTGAGCGCATATTGAATAACTAAGTGCGGCTCCTGTGCCGGGCGCCGTCGCCGGCTTGGGAAGGTTTGCGGATACCGCCTCGTCATGCGATTGTCCTTTGCGGTCATCCGCCGGCTGAATGCGAGCATGAAGACGAAATCCAAACTGTATCTCCACAACACCAGCGCCACCCGGGAGCCGCGGATTCCGCGCGGCTACGATTCGCGTTTCAAGGTGACCCCCGCCTATCGCGCCGAGCTGCCCGACATGATGGCGGCGACCGGGGCCGTCCAGGGGGCGGAGGTCGGCATCCAGCAGGTGGGCGTGGCGAATTTCCGGCTTCCGATCAAGGTCCGCACGAAGCGCAGCGGCGTGCTCACGGTGGAGGCGCGGGTGACGGGCACGGTCTCGCTCGAGGCCGAGCTCAAGGGCATCAACATGAGCCGGATCGTCCGTTCCTTCTACGATCACAAGGACGGGGTGTTCACACTTGAGTGGCTCGGGCGGATTCTCAACGCGTATCTCCGGCGGATTAAGAGCAAGGAGGCCCGGCTCAAGGTCGCGTTCTCCTATCCGATCCCGCAACGCAGCCTGCGCAGCGGCCTGGAGGGATGGCAGTATTACGAGGTGGCGTACGAGGCGGCGTTGACGCACACGGGCCGTTACCGGCGTTTTTTGCATTTCGACTTCGTCTACTCCTCCGCCTGCCCGTGCTCGGCCGAGCTCGCGGAACATGCGCGCGACCGGCGGGGGATCTACTCGATCCCGCATTCGCAGCGGAGCAAGGCGCGGGTGAGCGTCGAGGTGGCGCCCGGCCGGAAGCTGTCCATCGAGGATCTGCAGGCCCACTGCCTGAACGCACTCAAGACCGAGACCCAGGTGATGGTGAAGCGCGAGGACGAGCAGGCGTTCGCCGAGCTGAACGGCGCCTACATCAAGTTCGTCGAGGACGCCGCGCGCCTGCTTTACCGCGAACTGAACGGCGACCCGCGCATCCGGGATTTCCAGGCCGCCTGCGCCCATCTTGAATCGTTGCATTCGCACGACGCCGTCAGCGTGATCTGCAAGGGCGTGAAGGGCGGTTTTGCGGCGGACTTCCTGGATTTCGGGCAGCTCGTCTGCTGAGAGGCCGGTTTCCCGGCCTGTCCGCCGCCAATCGCGCCGTGGCGGGGGGGCGGTTTCAATCGAGATTCGTGTTGCGTGGGCCGGCAGTCTCTGGAAGTCTCGCCGCCGTATCCCCACCGTGCCATGAAGTTAAAATCTGTCGCCGGCGTTCTTGCGTTCTTTGTCGTTGTATTCGGGGCGGCCCCCGGATGGGCCCAGACCATTTTCGTCTGGGTGGGAAACGGCGCCGACGGCGCGATTACGGCGCCTGCCAATTGGTCCGGGGGGACCGCCCCAGGCTTCACGAGCGGCACTGAAGATGCCACGTTTGGCGACGTGACGGGGGTGACCGCCGTCCTGTTGGGGCCGACGAACGTGTCCTTGAACAGCCTCACCTTCTCGGGCGGCGCGGCGGCGTATTCATTTTCTGGAACAAACCTGCCCACGCTGACGCTCAACGGGGATATCACGACGACCGCGGCCAATTCGAATCCGGTTGTGTTCGGCGGCAGCATCGCAGTCGCGCTTTCAAGCAGCACCCATGAGATCCACGTTCTCGATGGATCCTCGGTCGATCTTGCAGCAGCGGTCAGTGGCAGCGGGGCAAGCATCGTCAAGACAGGCACGGGGACGCTCACGATCAGTGGCGCTGCCACCTACGACGGAGGCACCACGGTCATCCAAGGTACGCTGGCGGTCAACGGCGGCTCGATCAGCGACTATTATCGTTTGGGCGGCATCTATGTAGGTTACAACAGCGGCGACAATGGCACAATCGCGGTCAATAGAGGCTTGATCCAGTGCGGTACGCTCTTCGTGGGCGAATCCGGCACCGGCACGCTCTCCATCAACACCGGAGGCACCTTCACCGGCACGAACGGCTACATCGGCGACAATACGGGCAGTTCCGGCTTGGTCACGGTCGACGGCGCCGGCAGTTCAATGACGATGGCCGATTTGATTGTCGGCAATTATGGCACGGGCACGACGGGCACGCTCTCCATCAAGAACGGCGGCGTCGTCACCGTCAGCAACGGCGCGGTCGGGATAAACACCGGAAGCACCGGAATACTCACGGTCGATGGCGCCGGCAGCGTGTTCAATTTCAATGCCCCACTCGGAGCGCTATATGTGGGATACAACGGCACCGGCTCGCTCACCATCGCCAACGGCGGCAGGGTCAACGTCAACAGCGACGTGAAGCGAGTCACCCTTGGCTATAGCACGGGGGCCGCCGGCACGTTGAACATCGGCGCGCCGGCGGGCAGCGACGCGGTGGCGGGCGGGATCTTGAATGCGGTCCAGGTGTTCACCGGCCAGGGCGGATCGGGGGATGGCACGGGTATCCTGCAGTTCAATACAACGGCTGACAGCGGGGCGCCCCTTTATTTCACCAGGGATGGCACCGGAACGGGTGCGGCAATCGCCATCGCCGGATCGACTCAGGTCATCAACACCGCGGGCAACACGGTTCTCACCGGGGCCAATACCTACACCGGTTCCACGACAATCAACGGCGGAACGCTTTCCGTGAGCAGTCTGGCGAATGGCGGCGCTGCGAGCAATATTGGAAAGTCCGCCAACTCCGCCGCCAACCTGGTCCTGAACGGCGGCACGCTCCAATACACCGGGAGCGGCGGATCCACAGACCGGTTGTTCTCAATTGGCCCCGGCGGCGGGACGATCGATTCTTCTGGTACTGGCGCGATCGACTTTACCAATTCGGGCGGCGTGGGCTTTGTCTCCGGCGGAGAATCCGTGCTTACTCTGACCGGGACCAACACCGGCAACAATACGCTGGCTGCGGGCATTGGCGACCATTTCGTACTCGGAGGTGAGGTCACCGGGATCTACTCGACTTCGCTCGTCAAATCCGGCGCGGGCACCTGGGTGCTCACCGGCGCAAACAGCTATTCGGGTCTCACAAGCATCAACGGCGGCACGCTGGCCGACGGGGTTGTGGCCAATTCATTTTCGCCGAACAGCGCCGTGTCGCTCGATTCCGGCGGAGCTCTCAGTGTGAACGAGGATGAAGTGATCGGCGGCCTCAGCTCCAGCACCACGGGCAGCGGAACGACCTATATTGGAGACTTCGCGACGCTGACGATCAACAACGCCGACAGCTACGAATTCTCCGGTGTCATCTCCGGAAATGGCGCGCTGGCGAAGACCGGCGAGGGCACGGAAACGCTCTCCGGAGCCAACACCTACACGGGTTCCACGACGATCAACGACGGCACGCTCTCCGTGAACAGCCTGGCTGACGGCGGCAGCGCCAGCAGCATCGGCGCCTCCTCCAATGATGCGTACAACCTCGTCCTCAGCGGCGGTGGAACGCTTCAATATACTGGGAGCGGTGGATCCACGGACCGGCTTTTCACCATTGGCAGCGGCGGCGCTGCGATCGATGCATCCGGAAGCGGCCCCGTCAATTTCACAAACACCGGCAGTTTGGGCACGGCCGCGGGAGGAAACGCCACGCTGACGCTGACCGGGACAAACACCTGCGCCAACACGCTGGCCGCGTCGATTGGCGACGATTTCGCCCCGTCGGAAGTTGGACCTATTCTTCTCGGTGCGACTTCGCTCGTCAAGTCGGGGACGGGCGCCTGGGTGCTGACCGGCGCCAACACCTATACCGGGACTACGACGGTCAACGGGGGCACGCTGACGCTGGACGGCGGCTCGATCGGATCGAGCGGCACTCCTTCGGGCGAAATCGTTGTCGGCGACGCAAGCACCGACGTCGGCGCACTTGCAATCGCCGATGGCGGCTCGGTCAACGTCTCAGTCTTCTTGATCGGGAAAAGCTGGGACAGCACCGGGACGATTTCGGTCGACGGGGCACGCAGTTCCTTGAATGCAGCGCAGGGGATCGTCGGCGAATCGGGTACGGGCACACTCTCCGTCACCAATCGCGGTTCTGCAAGCGCCAGCAGCCTGATTATCGGCGACGGCGAAACGGGCAACGGCGCGGTCATCGTCGATGGCGCCACAGGCGCTGGCACCCCCAGCTCTCTGACAATAAATGGGGGACCTCTGATAGTCGGTAATTGGGGTAAAGGCGCGCTTACGATCTCCAAGGGCGCGAGGGTCGACGTCTTTTCCGACCCGGAAAGCTTGGACACCGTTGTTCTGGGCAATTATTACGATTCCGAAGAGGATGTTGGTGGTTCCGGCACGTTGAACATCGGTGCGCC
>PMKA01000053.1 GCA_003157575.1 Opitutia bacterium | reverse complement strand
CGCGGTGATGGGCGCCGAGGGCGCCGTCAAGGTCCTTTTCAAACGGGAGATCAACGCCGCGGCCGATCCCAAGGCCAAGGAAAAGGAGCTTGCCGCCGAATACCGCGAGAAATTCGCATCGCCCTACGAGGCCGCGAGCAAGGGCATGATCACCGACGTCATCGAACCGGCGTTCACGCGCGCGACCCTCTCGATGGCGCTGCGCAACACGCTGTCCAAACGCGAAACCCGGCCGCCAAAGAAGCACGGCAACATCCCGCTCTGACCCGTCGGCCGGCTCATCGCCGCCGGGATCGCTCCGCGGTCCCCCGAAGACCGGCGACGGACATTACCACCAAAAAACATACTCCTGCGCGGGCACAACCCCGCGCCCCTCCCCTTATCATGAAAAGATTGAAAGTCACGGTTGATGGCAAAGCATACGACGTGCTCGTCGAGCTGACCGATGAGATCCAGGGCTCAGCAGCCCCGGTCTCCGTGGCGCCGGCCCCCGTCGTTTCCACTCCAGCCGCCGCCCCCGCCCCGGCCCCGGCTCCCGTCCCGGTCGCCGCCCCGGCCCCGGCCGCTGCCCCCACCCCTGTTCCAGCCCCGGCCGCCCCCACCGCGCCGAGGTCCCCGGCCGCCGGCGAAGGCGATGTCATCAGCCCCCTTGCCGGAAAGCTCGTCTCGATCGAGGTCAAGGTTGGCCAGGATGTCCAGGAAGGCACCCAGGTTGCCACCGTCGAGGCGATGAAGATGAACACCTACATCTATGCGCCGAGAGCGGGCAGGATCGCATCGGTGCAGGCCCATCCCGGCGAGCCCGTCGAGGAGGGCTCCCTGATCCTGCACATCTCGTAAGATTTCCCTCATGGCGTCGTGCTCCCGTCGCGACGCCAGCTCCTTCAATTGTGAGATTTGTCATCACACAATCACCGGCCGCAGATGGCATGGTTCCTGCCATCCCAATGTTCGTTGCCACCTGGCGCCGGCTCCTGAAAAACCGCTGAGCGTCGCCACCGGCGAACAGCCGCACGACGCATCCGCCCCATCATGCTTCAATCCATTCTTTTCGACCTGTTTCTGGGCGCCGCCATTCTCGCCATCATTGGCGTCCTGGTATATCTCGCGTCTACCATCAACCGGCTCGAGCAAACCGTCCGTCGCCTCGGAGATTCAATCGACTCGACGTCCCGAACGCCCGTCCCTCAGCCTCTCGCACCGGCGCCCGTCCCTCGGTCTCTCGCGCCGACGCCAGGCACGGCCCCCGCAGCGCCCTCTCCGGCTCCCGCGATCGCGCCTGCGCTCACGCCTCCCGCGGCGTCCGCGCCGACGCCGGCCGTTCCCTCCGCCCCCGAACCCGGGGAGATCGACGAAGGCGTCCTGGCAGCGATCGCAGCCGCAGTTTCCATGGTCATCCGCCAGCCTCACCGGATTATTGCCATCCAGCCGGATGCAGGAGCCCAACTGGCATGGTCGGCCGAGGGCCGCCGGGAGCTCTATCATTCCCACAGAATCCGCTAGCCGGATCGCGCCATGCCGCCCGACTCCGCAATGTCCCAGGAACCCGACATCCATGCCGTCGATGGATGGACGCTCCATGAGTTCGCGGAGGTAACCTCGACCAATTCGCTCGCCGCGCATCTGCCTCCCTGGACCGCAGTGCGTGCGGTGGTGCAGACCGCAGGCCGCGGACGCACAGGCCGTCATTGGGTCTCCGACGAGGACGGGCTGTGGTTCTCCGCCGTGCTTCCGACGACCGGCGACACGGCTCCCTGGTCTCTTTTGCCGCTGGCCGCAGGCTGGGCCACGCTGAGCGTCGTGCGCAGCCTGGGGCTTCCGGAAGCGCGTCTCCGCTGGCCCAACGACATCCTCGTCGGGCGGCGGAAGCTCGCGGGTATTCTCGTGGATCGCTTCTCGCCCGGCGCAGCGGTGGTGGGCATCGGCCTGAATGTTTCCAACCACCCGGAGAAGACTGAACCCGTGCTGTCGGGCGAAGTCGCCTGCCTTGCCGATCTGGTGCCCACCCCCCCTTCTTTCGCCGCCCTGATCATCCGGCTGCTCGCGGCGCTGACCCGCGAACACAGCCGGCTGGAATCCGGCGACGCAGCCGGATTATGCCGCGACCTCGACGACGCCTGGTGCCACCGCAAGGTGCAGGTGACCCTGGCCGGCGGGCGCGGCGCCATCGACGGACACATGGATGGCGTCGACGCGGCCGGAGCCCTGCTCATGCGTGACGCCTCCGGCGAGGTCCGCGTGCTGCCGGCCTCCCGCGTCGAACTGTTGCGAGAAATTTTCCAAACCTGACCCTATTCAATGACACTCCCTGTCAATCCGTCACTTCCCCGCACGGGCTTCCCGATTCTCACGGCCGACGAAGCCGCCGCTCTCATTTCAAACGGCCAGACGATCGGCTTCAGCGGCTTCACCGCAGCCGGCGCCGCCAAGGTCACACCCCGGGCGCTGGCCGCCCGCGCCCGCGCCGAACACACGGCAGGCAGGCCCTTCAAGGTGGCGGTCGTCACAGGCGCCTCCACGGGCGATTCTCTCGATGGCGAGCTTGCCCGGGCCGATGCAATCTCGTGGCGGACCCCCTATCAGAGCAACAAGTCGCTGCGGGAAAGCATCAATGCGGGGAAGACGCGCTTCTTCGACATGCACCTCTCCCACCTGGCCCAGCAGGTGCGCTGCGGATTCCTCGGCCAGTTTGACTGGGCTGTTGTCGAGGCCTGCGATGTGACGCTCGACGGGCAGATCGTGCTCACCACATCCGTCGGAGCCTCGCCCACCTTCCTGCGCTGCGCGAAGAAGGTCATCATCGAGCTGAACCGCTTCCACTCTCCGCGTCTGCTGGGGTTTCACGATATCTACGAGCCGCTCGACCCGCCGCACCGCCAGCCCATCCCGATCATCCGCCCGTCCGATCGCATCGGCCAGCCCATCGTCAAGATCGATCCCTCGAAGATCGCCGGAATAGTCGAGAGCAACCTGCCCGACGAGGTGGGCGGCTTCGATCCGGCGGACGCCCTCACCAACCGCATCGGCCAGAACGTGGCCGAGTTTCTCGCCAACGAAATCACGGCGGGCCGCGTGCCGCGCGAGTTCCTCCCGCTCCAGTCCGGCGTGGGCAACATCGCCAATGCCGTCCTCGGCGCTCTGGGCGCGAACCCGGACATCCCGAGCTTTGAGATGTACTCCGAGGTCATCCAGGATTCGGTGATCGACCTCATCAGCGCCGGAAAGATCCGGTTCGCCACCGGCACCTCGCTGACCATCGGCAAGGAAAAGCTCCTCTCCTTTTACAACGATCTCGAATACTTCCGCCCGCGCGTCCTGCTCCGGCCGCAGGAGATCACAAACAATCCCGAGATCATCCGCCGCCTGGGCATCATCACCGTCAACACCGCCATCGAGGTCGACCTGTTCGGCAATGTGAACTCGACTCATGTGATGGGCAGCAGCCTCATGAACGGCATCGGCGGCTCCGGCGACTTTACGCGCAACGCCTACATTTCCATCTTCACCTGCCCGTCCTCCGCCAAGGGCGGCAAGATCAGCACGATCGTGCCGCTGGTCAGCCATGCGGACCACAGCGAACACTCGGTGCAGGTCGTCGTGACCGAACAGGGCGTGGCCGACTTGCGGGGCAAGGATCCCAACGAGCGGGCGAAGCTGATCATCGACCGCTGCGCCCATCCCGACTTCCGCGACAGTCTCCACCGCTATTTCGAGATGGCCAAGGGCGGCCACACGCCACAGACCCTATCCACGGTCTTCCGCATGCACGAGCAGTTCCT
>PMKA01000488.1:14302-16060 GCA_003157575.1 Opitutia bacterium | reverse complement strand
CGGCCAAGCCCGGATGTGTCGGCCAGCAGACTCGGCCCGCGGATAGTCAACAAGCTGCAGGCAGACTACAGAGTGGAGTGTGAGACATCCGGGCTAGAGAAAGTATTTGCCGGGCCGCCCGGTGGCGGCATTTGATTTTTTGATGGCGAAAGCATCTCCCGCCCCGGGCAGGATCACCGCATCGTCCTGTCTGAGGGACGGGTGTGGAGCGATGCTGGTTTTCGTCGCGACGCTCGTCGCCTACATCCCGGCGTTCAGCGGGGGCATGGTCTGGGACGACGACCACCACGTGACCCCGCCGGAGCTCTGGTCCATTCACGGTCTGCAACGCATCTGGTTCGACCTCGGCGCGACGCAGCAGTACTACCCGCTTCTGCACAGCGCCTTCTGGATCGAGCACCGGCTTTGGGGCGACGCGACCCTCGGATATCATCTGGTCAACGTGCTGCTCCACGCCTCGACAGCCTGCCTTCTGGGGCTGATCCTCCGCCGGCTCCTCCAGGAAGGGGGCGCCCGGCAGAACGCGGTCGCGGCAGCCGTCGGACGGAGCCCCGCCGGCGGGGGAGTGGATTTTCCGCGCCCGCTTCCCTCGATTTTTTGCCTTGGTGCAGGATGGTTCGCGGCGCTGCTGTTCGCGCTGCATCCGGTATGCGTCGAATCCGTGGCGTGGATCTCGGAGCAGAAGAACGTGCTTTCGGGCGTGTTCTACATGGGGGCCGCGCTGGTGTATCTGGATTTTGACGAACGGCGCACACGCGTCTCCTATGCTGCGGCTACCATTCTGTTCGTAATGGCGCTCCTGAGCAAGACGACCACGGCGACGCTGCCCGCGGCGCTGCTGGTCGTGTGCTGGTGGCGGCGGGGCCGGCTGGGCTGGAGGGACATCCGGCCGCTGGTCCCCTGGCTTGCCATCGGCGCGGCTGGAGGGGTGTTCACGGCATGGGTGGAGCGGACAATGATCGGCGCCGAAGGGCCGGAGTTCGTAATGACATTTCTGGGACGCGGCCTGCTCGCAGGGCGCGCGTTGTGGTTCTACATGGGCAAGCTCGTGTGGCCGGCGGACCTCATGTTCATCTATCCGCGCTGGGCCGTCGACCCGGCGGCGGGATGGCAGTACCTGTTTCCCATTGCGTTCCTTGTGCTCGCCGCAGGGCTGGGGTTCGCGTGCTTCCGGAGCCGCCCGACGCCGGAACCGGTGGCCGCGACGGCGCTGGCCGGGCTTCTGTTCTTCGCCGGAACGCTCTTTCCGGCCCTGGGATTCCTCAACGTTTATCCGTTCATCTACTCGTTTGTCGCAGATCATTTCCAGTATCTGGCCGGCCTGGGGATCATCGTGCCGTTGGCGTTGGGCCTGCTTCTGACATGCAACCGTGTGCCGGTCGCCGGACGATGGGCGGTCAGGATTGTGGGGGTGGCGCTTCCCGCGACGCTGGGGGCGCTGACATGGCAGCAGTGCCACGTTTACCGCGATGCGGAAACGGTCTATAGGGACACCATCGCCCGCAATCCCGGCTGCTGGATGGCGCATTTCAATCTCGGCGTCACGCTGGCGAACGATCCGGCGCATCTGCCCGAGGCCGTCGCCGAGCTCGAGGCGACGTTGCGGATCAGGCCCGACTACGCGGAGGCGCACGCCGATCTTGGCAACGCGCTGGTTCTAATCCCCGGCCGCCTGCCGGACGCGGTCGCAGAGTACGAGGCGGCGTTGCGGCTGCGCCCCGGGTCATCGGAGATACACAACAACCTGGGCAATGCGCT
>PMKA01000488.1:13634-14260 GCA_003157575.1 Opitutia bacterium | reverse complement strand
CCGAGGCGCACAACAACCTGGGCCGCGCCCTGGCTGCAAATCCGGGGCGCCTGCCGGAGGCGATCCGCGAATTTCGCGCGGCCCTGCGGATCAGCCCCGATTACACAAACGCGCACATCAATCTTGGCAATGCGCTGGCGGACGTCCCCGACGGTCTGCCCGAGGCGGTCGCGGAGTACGAGGCGGCGCTGCGGATCAGCCCTGATTCCGTGGACGCCCACTACAATCTTGGGATTGCGTTGCAGGGAATACCCGGGCGCCGCGGAGACGCCCTGGCCCATTTTGAGGAGGCGTTGAGATTGAAACCCGATTTCGAACCGGCGCGGCAGATGATAATCCAACTGGCGCCGGCCCAAAGATGAGGCCGGTCGGAGGTGCGGCAGCCGGGCGCGTGAAAAGATGGAGAAAACACTGCGGACGAAATCCTGCGCCGTTGTTTGGGATTGGCACGGAACGGTCCGGTCTGTGATTTTGCCGCAATGCTGCCTCTGTGGGATGCCAATCCGAATCGTCGCGCGCCGGTGATGACGGTGATGCTCATCGCGGCGAACATGGCGGTGTTCGCCTACGAGGTCTGGCTCATGCTGACGAAACAGATGGACCCGTTCATCCGGCACTATGCGCTC
>PMKA01000488.1:0-13616 GCA_003157575.1 Opitutia bacterium | reverse complement strand
CGTGCTGGGCAACTGCTGGTTCCTCTGGATTTTTGGCAAGAACGTTGAGGACCGCCTTGGTCCGTTTCAATTCCTTGTCTTCTACCTGCTCTCGGGTCTGGCGGCGGCCGGTCTGCAGGTGATTGTCGACCCGGGTTCGAGCGTGCCGATGCTGGGGGCGAGCGGCGCGATCTCGGGCGTTCTCGGAGCTTATCTGCTTCTTTTTCCGACGGCGTGGATCATTACCCTTGTTCCGTGGGTCATACCGATCATGCCGGTGCCGGCATTCGTCTTTCTCGTATTGTGGTTTGTCATCCAGGCATTCAACGGCTTTGGGTCGCTCATGGACGGGCACGCGGGCGGAGGCGTGGCGTGGTGGGCCCATGCCGGCGGATTTACGGCGGGCATGGTGCTGCTCCTGATGGCGAAGGATGCGGGTCTGGTCCGCCGGCGCTGAGAAAGTGAAACCGGCAGCGGGTCAATCTTGCGGCAAAGATGAAACTGTTGTAGAATTCAAATTAACCTTATGAAGACTATCTGGAAATTCTGGAGCATCATGGCGGTGTTGGCGCTGTTTCCGTTGGTTTCGGGTTGTGTCGCGGTTTTGGCCGGGGCGGCTGGCGCCGGCACTGTCGCCTGGGTGCAGGGGAGGCTCGATGCCACGCTGAACGGGGGCTTCAATGACACCGAGAAGGCCGCCAATCTCGCGATCAAGCAGCTTCAGTTCGTGTTGATCAACGAGCACAAGGATGCGTTGAACGCCGAACTGAAGGCGCGGACTTCCGAGGACAAGGAGATCAAGATCAAGGTCATCCGGGTGACGGAAACGGCCACACAGGTCCAGATTCGCGTGGGGCTTTTTGGCGATGAGGGCCAGTCGCTGGCCATCCTCGACAAGATCAAGGCAAACCTTTAGCGGCCGGTCGGGCCGGGACTTTGCGGGACCTTGAGGCCGGCGCTGCGACAGGCAGCCCTCAATTGTGCGTCTGAACGGGGGGCTGGACGAAGGCCGCCAGGGCGTAGATGAGCGAGGCGTTCCAGTTGATGGCGATCTCGTTGAGCCGGGCATTTTCCCTGACGTCGAGCCAGCTCTTTCCGTCGGGCCAGCCGCCGCCGACCAGGCAACCCGGCCATGCAGGCTCGCCCCGGCGATCGTGCGGATGTTGGGGAGGGTTCGCCCCGAGGCCCGTGACGTAGGAACGTCCATTGAAATTGCGCCCGAAAAGAAACGCTAGGGCGTCGAGGGCGGCTGCGCCGTTCCGGGGATCCGGCTTCAGTGTGTCGGCGACGTGAAGGAGGTAGGTCTGGGCGGCGACGGATCCGTTGCAGCCCCAGAACCATGCCTGCCGTTCGCCTCCGAGCGGGCGGCCGTAGGCGTTGCCCTCGGCTGTCGCGACGATGCGTCCCGCCCTGGCAAAGAGGCTCTCCTGCAGGCGGGCAACCAGCGCCGGATCACGGTCTGCCGGATGTCGGGAGAGCAGATAGGAACCGAGCGCCAGATCCTGGGCATCGCCCCAACTGGGACCGGGCAGGACGAACTCCCTGCCAGCGGCGCGCCGTTCAAAATCGCGCAGCAACGGGAGCTCGCCGGTGGTCTCCCAGAGTTCCTCCGCAGCCCACAGGCGGTGGGAGTCGTCGTTCACGTCATAGGTTCCCGTGTGGAATGCATGCAGGTCAGGGGGGACATTGCCGGGGTGTTCGGCGAGGCAGGCCCAACCCTTCCGGGCGGCGGCGAGGCAGGTGTCGGAAAACCCCTTGTCATAGGGCCCGAAGTGGCGTGCGGCGGCGGCGAACACCGCGACAAAATCGGCCGTGGCCGTCGTGCTCCACGGACAGTAGTAACGCGGGCTGGAATCGATTTCGGGCGGGCCCCAATACTTGAAGTTCTCCGCGCTGAGCTTGTGGTAGACACGCCCGTCCCGCATCTGCATCGTCATCATCCATTCGAGCTCCCAGCGGATCTCGTTGAGCAGGTCGGGCACGCCATTGCCGCTCTCGGGGATGTCCAGTCTGACCTTTTCCACCCGGCCGGGGAATTGATCCAGCGCCTTGAACATCATGGCGACGGCGAAGGAGGCGTTGACGACGTATTTGTTGTAATCGCCTGCGTCGTGCCATCCGCCCGTGCCCGGCCCCCGGACGTGGCCGGCGTCGGTGAAATCGAGCCAGCCGTCTTCGAGATGGCAGGGGCCGTGCTCATAGGTCACACCGTTCCATTCGGCGTGCACGGCGGTGCCACAGCGCCAGAGATACATCGCGCGTGAGACGAGCTGGAACGGCGTGTTCCAGATGTCGGCGCCAACAGTGAAGGGCACGGACATCCCGACGCCGGGCACCGAGAGCTGATAGCGACCCGGAGCGGAGAGCCCGCTGAAATCGGCGACTTGAACCGTCTCCCCGGTCTCGGTGGGCGCCGTCGTCGTGGGGACGCAACCCGGCACGGACGCCACGGGGGCGCCGTCGGCGGCGCGCATGACACTGAACTCGCTGCACGGAGCGGCGATGGTGGCGCGCTTGGCCGCGTCGGGCATGAAACCGATGGTGTTCAGGCGGATCGCCTGATCGGCGGCACAGGCGGATGCGAGTCCGGTCAGAAGGCAGGCGAGGGCGACGACGGGAAGGGGAGGGAGGGATTTCACTGGATTTGAGGCGGGCTTGAGGAGGCCGTGCGAAAAAGGAGGCGTTGCTTTTGTTTGACCGATGGAAGGCTCTTCGGCGCCTCGCGGTTCCCATGGTGGCGATAGTCAAGGGATATGCGGGCCAATGGCAAAGCCGCACCCCAAAAGGTATGGAGAAAAGAGAGCGGAGACACTGATGACGTCCTCCTGGATTCCGCAGTCGAGGCGGAATCCACGAGGAGCGGAAGCCTCAACCGCGGAATCCAGGATGATATAAGATTGGCATCCTCCGGCCGGCTGTTGCAAACTGTGAACTCTCCTTCTGCACCCTATGAAGTTCTCCGATGGCGAGTGGCTGATGCAACCAGGCGTTTCGGCATTCTATCCGGCCGAGGCTCACGATGTTTCCGAGGAGCACGGGACGCTCCTCATTCACGCGCCCACACGGCGCATTGGCCACCGGGGCGACACCCTGGGCGGGCCGCTCCTGACGATCCGCTTGAGCGCCCCTGCGGAGGACGTGGTCCACGTGCG
This sequence comes from Opitutia bacterium, assembly GCA_003157575.1. Taxonomy (GTDB): domain Bacteria; phylum Verrucomicrobiota; class Verrucomicrobiia; order Opitutales; family Opitutaceae; genus Fen-1467. The sequence continues at coordinate 10,485 of PMKA01000488.1, read as the reverse complement.
CATCGAGCATTTCACCGGGACGGACAGCCGGGCTCCCAGGATTCCGCTGCAGCCGCAACCGGCGCCGGCGAGCACCATCGAGGTGAGGGATGACGAGGCTGTCCTGCGATCCGGCAGCCTCGGAGTCCATGTGAAGCGGAAGGGAGACTGGGAGCTTGCTTTCGAGGCAGGCGGCCGGGTTCTGACGAAATCCGCCGGGCGCGGAATTGCCTATTTGCGGAATGCGGGCGGGGGAGCATTCATGCATGAACGGCTCCGGCTCGGGGTCGGGGAGAACGTCTACGGGCTGGGCGAACGGTTCACCGCCTTCGTCAAAAACGGACAGGTGGTGGAGAACGACAACAAGGACGGCGGAACCGGCAGCGACCAGGCTTACAAGAGCGTCCCCTTTTATCTGACCAACCGCGGCTACGGTGTGCTCGTCGATGAAACCGGACCGGTTTCGTTCGAAGTCGCCTCGGAACGCACGGCGCGCGTGCAGTTCTCGCTGCCGGGAGAAAAGCTCGAGTACTTCCTCATCTACGGCCCGACGCCCAAGGACATCCTGCGCAAGCTCACACAACTCACCGGGCGGCCGGCGCTCCCGCCCGCCTGGTCGTTCGGCCTGTGGCTGAGCACCTCGTTCACCACAAGCTACGACGAGCAGACCTGCACGGGTTTCATCAACGGGATGAGGGAGCGCGATCTTCCGCTCCGGGTCTTCCATTTCGACTGCTTCTGGATGCGGGAGTTCGACTGGTGCAATTTCGAGTGGGATTCCCGCACCTTTCCGGACCCCGCCGGCATGCTGGCGCGTCTCCACCAGATGGGCCTCAAGATCTGTGTGTGGATCAATCCGTATATCAGCCAGCGCTCGCGGCTGTTCGAGGAGGGGAAACGCGAGGGCTATTTTATAAGGAAGACGGACGGCGGGGTCTGGCAGACCGATCTCTGGCAGCCGGGAATGGCGATCGTCGATTTCACCAATCCGGCGGCATGCCAGTGGTATGCCGGACATCTCCTGCGCCTCCAGGAGATGGGCGTGGATTGCTTCAAGACCGATTTCGGCGAGCGGATCCCGGCGGAGGGCGTCGTCTTCCACGATGGCTCCGATCCGGCGGGAATGCACAATCTGTACTCCGTGATCTACAACGAGTGCGTCTTCAAGGCGCTGGAGGAGGTCCGGGGCAAGGGCGGGGCAACGTTGTTCGCGCGCTCCGCGTACGCGTCAAGCCAGCGCTTCCCGCTTCATTGGGGAGGGGACTGCTGGTCGACGTTCGAGTCGATGGCCGAGACGCTGCGCGGCGGGCTGTCGCTCGCCCTGTGCGGCTTCGGGTTCTGGAGTCATGACATCGGCGGCTTTGAAGGGCAGGGGCCGGTGGCCGTTTACAAACGTTGGCTGGCGTTCGGCCTGTTGTCGTCGCACAGCCGCCTGCACGGATCGTCATCCTACCGGGTGCCGTGGAATTACGATGAGGAGGCCTGCGACGTGCTGCGCATCTTCACAAAGCTGAAATGCGGCCTCATGCCCTATCTTTTCGGCCAGGCGGTCGCCGCGCATCAGGAAGGCGTTCCGATGCTGCGGGCGATGCTCCTGGAATTTCCGGGCGATCCGGCGAGCGACACGCTCGACCGGCAATACATGCTCGGCGACTCGCTGCTGGTCGCACCGGTCTTCACTGAGGACGGCACGGTGGACTACTATCTGCCGGAGGGCCGCTGGACGCACCTCCTGACCGGCGAAGTTGAGACGGGCGGAAGATGGCGCAGGGCGCAGCATGGTTTTCTCAGCCTGCCGCTTTTCGTGCGGCCGAACACGATTCTTCCAATTGGCTCCGTGGACGACCGCCCGGATTATGATTACACGAGCGGCACGACGTTCCGCGTCTACAAGCTGGCCGACGGCGCATCACTGTCGCGCGCCGTGCCGACGGAGCAGGGCGAACCCGGCATCCGCCTGCACGTCAGCCGGGAGGGCCGGAAGGTCGTCGCAAAGCTCGAAGGCGGCAAGGCGGTCAGGCCGTGGAAGCTCCAGTTGGTCGGCGTGAAAAAGGTGGGCGTCCTCAAGGGAGGCACGGCGGCGCAGGATCCGCTCGGCGTCATCGTCACGGCCAGGCACGGGGCGCGGAATCTCCAGATGACGGTGTCTGAAGGCTGACCTTTGCGCTGGATCCCGCGGCGGGTGGTTGCTCAATGTCAGCCGGACCCAGGCAGCCTGTGAACGTGCAAGCTGAAACGCTCCAGCCCCCTGTCGCCGAATCGCGCAGGAGGATCTTTCTTGCCGGCATGCTCATCGTGCTGGCGGCAGTTGCGGCGTATCACAACAGCCTGTCGGCTCCATTCGTGTTCGATGATTTTTCGTCGATCACATCCAACCCGACCATCCAGCCGCCCTTGTCGTTTGCCGGGCTGATCTCGCCTCCTGCGGGGGCGACAGTCGGCGGGCGTCCCCTGGTGAATCTCTCCCTCGCCCTCAACTACGCGATGGGGGACGCCGACGTATGGGGCTACCATGTGTTCAACATGGTCATCCACATGCTTGCAGGGCTGACCCTGTTCGGCGTCGTCCGGCGGACGCTCGCGCGGCCGCTCGAAAAGGACGCCACAATCGCGGCGCTCGCCATCGCGGTCCTTTGGACGGTTCATCCCCTGCAGACGGAAGCCGTGACCTACGTTGTGCAGCGGACCGAGTCGATGATGGGACTTTTCTATTTGCTGACGCTCTATTGTTTTATCCGCGGCGTGGAGCGGCAGGAAGGCTGTCAGGCGGACGCCGGGTGCGGGAGGGGCTGGTTTGCGGCTTCCGCATGCGCCTGTCTGCTGGGCATGGCGAGCAAGGAGGTGATGGTGTCCGCGCCGGTGATCGTGATGCTTTATGACCGGACGTTTCTCGCGGGTTCCTTCCGGGAGGCGTGGGCGCGTCGCCGGGAAGTGTATTTTGGGCTTTCGGCGACCTGGATTCTCCTGGTTGTCCTCGTCGCCGGCGTCGGCGGAAACCGCGGAGGCACGACGGGTGTCGGAGCCGGCGCGTCGGCGGGAGCGTATGCGCTGACGCAGTTTCCTGCCGTGATGAACTACCTGTGGCTTTCGTTCTGGCCGAACCCGCTCGTGTTCGATTACGGGGTGGAGTGGGTGAAGGATGTGGTGGACATCATCCCGGCCGCCGTCGGCCTTGTGGCCCTGGTCTGCGGGTCGTTGTATGCGCTGAAGCGCCAGCCCGTGATCGGTTTCCTGGGGGCGTGGTTCTTCGCGATTCTGGCTCCGACTTCGCTGATTCCCGGGCCGAGGCAGACGATGGCGGAACACCGCATGTATCTGGCCCTCGTCGCGGTGATCAGCCTTGTCGTGCTTGGGTCCTACGCGTGGGTCGGCCGGCGCATACTGGCAGCGTGGTTCGTTCTGGCTGTTGGGCTCGGGTGGCTGACGGCGGTGCGCAACGACGATTACCGGAGCGATCTCTCGATATGGAGCGACACGGTGGCAAAGCGTCCGGAAAATCCATGGGCGCAATGCAGCGTCGGCCTGGCCCTGGGCGATCAAGGGAGGGCCGCCGAGGCGCTTTCACATCTTGAGAAGTCGGTCAAACTCGCACCGGACAACACCGTGGCACAGAATGACCTCGGCCTTGCGTTCGCCAAACTTGGACGGAACCGCGAGGCGTTGGAACACTATGAGACTGCGCTTCGGCTGAGGCCGACATTTGGCGAGGCGCACAACAACATCGGGATCGTCCTTCTGGACCTCGACCGTCCGCTTGAAGCGCTGGAGCACCTCGAAAAGGCGGCGAGGCTCAACCCGGGATTGCCCAGCGTCTGCTACGACATGGGGAACGCTCTTGCGAGGCTTGGGCGGACCGATGAAGCGATCGAGCGGTACAAGGAGGCGATCAAGAGGAATCCAAAGCAGGCGTCTGCATGCACGAACCTGGGAAATGTGCTTGTGCAGACCGGCCGGCTTTCCGAGGCAATCCGATGGTATGAGACCGCCGCGGAACTGGCCCCTGACAACGCCACGAACCAGTACGATCTGGGGATGGCTCTTGCCCAGAGCGGGCGGATTCCCGAGGCGATCGAGCATTTTCGGGAGGTGCTGCGGATACGGCCTGGCGATGCCGAGGCGAGGGAAAACCTGATGCAGCTTCAGGCGGCGCGGCAGGGGGTGCAGTAGCCTCCCAAGGGCCAGACCCAACGTCTTCTGTCTCCGCCCTGGTCTTGGAGGGCGGACCTCCGCCGGACCGACGCGACGGAAGGTGGCGCCCCTGAGGACTGAGCTCCCGCCTGCACAACGCGGTTGACCTTCGGAGGGCTGCGTTCATTTCTTTTTGCAGCTCATGACCCCTCCAAAGCCGACGCTTGACGATCTGCGGATTTCGCGCGGGCCGAATCCAGAGGTTCCAAAGAGGATTCTCCCGGCGGTTCTCGCGGCAGGCGCATTGGTCCTGATCGTGGCCGTTGTGTGGTGGAGCCTGCGGCCCAGGGCCGTTGCGGTGCAGACTGCCGCGGTCCGGGAGGTGGCGCGCGCCGGCGGCGACCGCACGGTGCTGAACGCCTCGGGTTATGTGACCGCCCGCCGGGAGGCCACGGTCTCGTCCAAGATCACGGGCAAGGTCGTCGAGGTGCTCGTGGAGGAGGGCTTGAAGGTCACGGAGGGCCAGGTGCTGGCCCGTCTGGATGACACCAATGTCAACGCGAGCCTGCTGCTTGCGCGTGCGCAGCTGGAGTCGGCCAGGACTGCGCTGACGGAGACCCGCGTGCGCCTCAGGGAGGCCGAGCAGGAGCTCCAGAGGCAGACCGATCTGACGAAGGGGCAGGTGGCCACGAAGGCGGACTTCGACCACGCCGAGGCCGCGGCGCTTGCGTACCGGGCGAGGCTGGAGCAACAGCAGGCGGACATCGACGTGGCGTCGCGCACCGTCGAGATCTGGCAGCAGCAGCGCGACGACACGGTGATCCGCTCGCCGTTCAACGGCATTGTCACTTCGAAAAATGCGCAGCCGGGCGAGATGATCTCCCCCATGTCCTCGGGCGGTTTCACGCGCACGGGCATCTGCACGGTCGTCGACATGGGCTCCCTCGAGATCGAGATCGACGTCAACGAGAGCTATATCAACCGGGTGGAGCCCGGCCAGGCCGTAGAAGGGACGCTGGACGCCTATCCGGAGTGGAAGATCCCCTGCCACGTCACCGCGATCATCCCGACGGCGGACCGCGAGAAATCCACCGTGAGGGTGCGCGTGGGGTTCGACAAACTTGATCCGCGCATCCTTCCGGAGATGAGCGTGAAGGTCGGATTCCGCGGAACGGAGGAGGCCGGGTCGGCGGGAGGGCGGGTCGTCCTCGTGCCCCAGGCCGCGCTTCGGCGGCAGGACGGGCGCGACATCGTGTTCGTCGTCCGCGACGGGCGCGCCGAACGCCGGGCCGTGTCGGTGGCGGCGACGAATGCCGGGGAGAGCGAGATCGGCTCCGGCCTGGCAGGTGGGGAACGGGTTGTGGTGGCGGGGCCGGCCGAACTGGCCGATGGAACCGCGGTCAAGGAGGTCAATCCATGAACGAATCCAGTCAATACGGCGGCGACGGCGCGCTGGTGGAGGTCGACGGCGTCGAAAAGGTCTTCCACCGCGGCTCGGAGGAGATCCACGTGCTCAAGGATCTCAGCTTGAAGGTGCCGGCGGGGGAGTTCCTCGCCCTGATGGGGCCGTCGGGGTCTGGCAAGAGCACGTTGTTGAACCTGCTTGGCGGCCTGGACCGGCCGACCCGGGGGACGGTTCGCGTCGCCGGGGAGGACGTCGGCACGTTGTCGGACCGCCGGCTGGCGGCGTGGCGGGCGCGCCATATCGGTTTTGTCTTCCAGCTCTACAACCTGCTGCCCGTGCTGACGGCCGAGCGCAACGTGGAGCTGCCGCTGCTGCTGACGCACCTTTCTAAGGCCGAGCGTATCCGCCATGTGGATGCGGCGCTGGCGGTGGTCGGGCTGCTCCAGCGGGCGAAACATTATCCGCGGACGATGTCCGGCGGCGAGCAGCAGCGGGTGGGCATCGCCCGGGGCATCGTCACCGATCCGACGCTGCTGTTGTGCGACGAGCCCACGGGCGATCTCGACCGGAAGTCGGGCGACGGGATCCTCGACCTGCTGCAGGCGCTGAACCGCGAGCACGGAAAGACGATCATCATGGTCACCCATGATCCCCATGCCTCAGCGCGGGCGACCCGCACCGTGTATCTGAACAAGGGCCAGCTCAGTACGGAGCCGGTGAAATGACTGCTTCCCTCCAGAGATTTCATGGAGCCGCGACGCCGCCGTCGCGGGTTGGCGGGCCGGGCGCTACAAGGGCGTCGCGGCTCCCTGCTCCCGCCCTGGCTGCGGTCTGCAGCCGGTCCCGATGAAATACCTTCCCCTCATCTGGTGCAATTTGATGCGGAAGAAGACGCGCACCGCGTTGACGCTTCTGTCGATCGTCGTCGCGTTCGTGCTCTTTGCCTATCTGTCGGCGATCAAGCAGGCGCTCGCGGGCGGGATCAGCATGGCCGGGGCAAACCGGCTGATCGTGCGGCACAAGGTGTCGATCATCCAGCTGCTGCCGGAGAGCTACAAGGCGCGGATGGAGAAGATTCCCGGAGTGTCGCTGGTCACCCACCAGACCTTCTTCGGCGGCATCTACCAGGATTCGCGGCAGTTCTTCATGCAGAACCCGGTGGTGCCGGAGGATTTCCTCGAAATGCACCCGGAATTTCTGCTCCCGCCGGAGCAGAAGGAGGCCTGGCTGCGGACGCGCATCGGCGCGATCGTCGGGCGGAAGACCGCCGACCGCTTTCACTGGAAGATCGGCGACCGGGTGCCCCTCCTTTCGTCCATCTGGGCCAAGAACGACGGCGGCAGGACGTGGGAGTTCGAGATCGTGGGAATCTTCGACGGCCGCGACGCGAACACGGATACGACGCCGTTCCTTTTCCGCTACGACTATTTCGACGAGTCGCGGCGGTCCGGCTGGGGAAAGGGCCTGGTGGGCTGGTACACGATCCGCATCACGGATCCGGCCCGGGCGGCCGAGGTCGCGAAACTTGTCGACGCCGAGTTCGAAAACTCGTCTGCCGAAACAAAAGCCGAGCCCGAGGGTGCGTTCGTGCAGGGGTGGGTGAAGCAGATCGGCGACATCGCCCTTATCACGGCGTCGATCCTGGGCGCGGTTTTCTTCACGATCCTCCTGGTGACAGGCAACACGATCTCCCAGTCCGTCCGGGAGCGGACCGGGGAACTGGGCGTGCTCAAGGCGATCGGATTCACCAACGGGCAGGTGCTTGCACTTGTGCTGCTGGAATCGTGTTTGCTCGCGGTGCTCGGGGGTGTGCTCGGGCTCGGGCTCGGGAAGCTGCTCACCGCGGGGGGCGATCCCACGGGCGGGATGCTGCCCCGGTTCTTGTTCACCAACGGAGACCTGGCCGTCGGTCTGGGGGCCAGCCTGGCGCTCGGGCTGGTCACGGGGGTCTTCCCCGCGTTGCAGGCGATGCGCCTGAAGGTTGCGGAAGCTCTTCGGAGGATCTGACATGTCCGGCCCCATCAACTGGCTTTCACAGGTTGTCTCGGTGACCAAGTTCGGGCTGCTGGGCATCCCGCAGCGTCGGGGTTCGGTGGCTGCGGCGGTTTTTGGGATCGCCGGGGTCGTCGCCGTGCTCGTCGGCGTGCTTTCGATCGCCGCCGGATTCCACCAGGTGATGGCGGTTTCGGGGACCGCGGACTCCGCCATCGTGCTCAGAACAGGTGCGGACAGCGAGATGATGAGCGGGTTGAGCCACACGAGCACGCGCATCATCGGAGATGCGCCTGGCGTGGCGCGCACGCCCGAGGGGCCGCTCGCGTCGCCGGAGCTTTTTGTCATCATCAACCTGCCCAGGCGTTCGAGCGGATCGGACGTCAATGTGCCGCTGCGCGGTGTGGAGGCGGCGGCTTTTCGCGTCCATGGCCAGGTCAGGCTGGTGGAGGGGCGGGCGTTCGAACCGGGGAAGAACGAGGTGATCGTCGGGGTCGGCGCGGCGAGGGAATTTGCCGGGCTGGAGGTCGGCGGCTCGCTGCGCGTCGGCCATCATGACTGGCCCGTGGTGGGCGTGTTTTCCGCCGATGGCGGGACCGCCGAGTCGGAGATCTGGACGGATGCGCCGGTGCTTCAGGCCGCCTACAACCGGGGAGACTCCTTCCAGTCAGTCTATGTCCGCCTCGATTCGCCCGACACCTTCACGACCTTCAAGGACGCTGTGACGACGGATCCGCGGCTGGGCGCGAAGGTGATGAGCCTCTCGGAGTACTACGCAAGCCAGTCGACGGCGGTGACGAAGCTCATCACAACCCTGGGTTACATTATCGCGTCGCTGATGGCCGTCGGGGCCGTGTTTGGAGCGCTGAACACGATGTACAGCTCGGTCTCCGCGCGCACGAGGGAGATCGCGACCCTGCGGGCGCTTGGATTCGGCCGCGGCGCCGTGGTGGTCTCGGTGATGCTCGAATCGATCGCGCTGGCGCTGGGCGGCGGCGTGTTTGGAGCGGCGCTGGCGTATTTCATTTTCAACGGCTTCCATGCGGCGACGATGAACTTCCAGAGCTTCAGCCAGATCACGTTCGCATTTGCCGTCACTCCCGGACTGCTTTGGAAGGGAATTGTCTGGGCGACGATGATCGGGCTGATCGGCGGACTGCTTCCGGCGATCCGCGCGGCGGGCCAGCCGATCGCAACGGCACTGCGTGAACTGTAGAGCTGTTTCGTTGAAAGGGTTGCCGGGAGGGGCACAGGAGTCTTGATCCGGAAGCCCGCGATGGTAACCTGCGCCGCGTTGATGCAGTTGCCCGCCGTTTTTGAAATGCCGATGGCTCGCACCCAATGGAGCGTAGGGCCGGACCTCGCGTCCGGGCCTGCCATTATACATGCTTTTCAGGGGCGAATGACTGCGTTCATCCGTCTGGGACTGATCCTGTGGGCGTTGGTCCAGGCGTTCCCGGCCGGCGGAAACGCAACGCCGGCGCCATCGCCCCGGCCGGCTGCGGTCGCGGGGAGTCCCCTGCCGCAGCGCGTCTACATCTGGCAACGCGTCTGGTCGCCGGCCCTTTGTCGGAGCCTGCGCGCGCATGCCGGCGAGTTCGCGACGCTGGACGTGCTGGCGGCCGAACTCTCGTTCGCCGGCGCGGCGCCGGCTGCCAGCTACGCGGCGCCCGACTGGGCGCTGTTGCGGGAGCTGGGCGTGCCGGTCGCGCTGGTGGTGCGGGTGGGGCCGTGCCGCAGCACCTGGGGCCCCGACACGGCCGAGGCTAGGCTGGTGCTGGCGGCGGGGGCGCGGGTGCTGGCGCAGGCCCGGGCCGGTGGCGTCGAGCCCGTCGAGCTGCAGCTCGACTACGATTCCGCCACGTCGCGGCTTCGCGAGTACGGCGGCCTGCTCAGGCAGGTGCGCACGGCGCTCGCGCCGCCGCGGCTGGCGATCACGACGCTGCCGACCTGGCTCGGCAGCGCGGATTTCGGCGCCCTCGTCGCCGGGACGGACACCTATGTGCTTCAGGTCCACGGACTCGACCGGCCGGACGCGCCGGACCGGCCGTACGTCCTGTGCGACCCGGGCCGGGCCGCCCGGTGGATCCGGCAGGCGGCGGCGCTCGGCCGGCCGTTCCGCGTCGCCCTGCCAGCGTACGGTTATCGCGTGGCGGTCGACCTCACCGGGCAGTTTCGGGGACTGCAGGCGGAGGGCCGGGCGAAGGCGTGGCCGCTGGGAACGACGAAGCGCGCGGTCTGGGCCGATCCGCCGCAGATCGCGCGGCTGGTGGGCGAACTCCTGGCGCACCCGCCGGCGGCATGCGAGAGCCTGTGCTGGTTCCGCTTTCCCTGCGAGGACGACCGGCTGGCGTGGCGGTGGCCGACGCTCGCCGAGGTGATGAACGGGCGGGAACCGCGGGCGGATCTGGTAATGCACACGTGCCCAGGTGAGGACGGCGCGCTCGACATCGTCCTTGAGAACCGGGGGACGAACCAGGCCGCCCCGGTGCCGTTTCGCGTGAACTGGCGCGGGGCGAAGCTGGTGGCGGCCGAGGGCGCAGGCGGTTGGCGGTGCGAGCGGGACGGGGAAGGGAGGATCGTGCTCACGCCGCCAGCTGGCGACGCCGCGGGTCCGGTGTTTCCCGGCGATTCGGTCCGGGTCGGCTGGCTGCGTCTGGACGCGACCGTCGTGCCCGAGGCGGTGCCGGTGGCCGTGCCTTGACCCGGGAATTCGGCAGACGGGACCGCACGTGGGAGAATCCCACCGCATGAGCCCGGCTCAGCGGAAGTCGTTTTCCAGGACGATGCGATACCGGGCCTTGCCGGCGCGCAGGCGGTCGAGNNGGGCGCAGAACTCCAGCATCTTCGCTGTTGTGGCAGGGCTGCCGAGGGGCGAGCCCGAAACCGTCTTCTGTCCGTTGAGAAGCGAGAAGACCGACACCGGAACCGGCTCAAGCACTGCGCCCACAAAATGCAGCCGGCCGCGCGGGGCCAGGGCG